>NZ_JAXBVE010000030.1:0-67796 GCF_035181445.1 Photorhabdus africana | reverse complement strand
GTGTCTACCAGCTATATGCTGAAAACCGAACGTGGCTCAACTTTCGGCAATGACTACACCAGCATGCAAGGCACCAGCTTTGCCGCGCCGATAATCTCCGGTGTTGTTGCGCTGATGCTTGAGGCCAACCCGAACTTAGGCTATCGGGATGTGCAGCAGATCCTTGCTCTATCCGCTCGCAAGATCAATGACCCCTCTACCGCATGGAACGATAACAGTAGCCATAGCTGGAATGGCGGCGGTATGCACACCAGCAACGATTACGGTTTCGGTCAAATCGATGCGCGAGCCGCTGTTCGCCTGGCTGAATCTTGGATGACTCAAAGCACCGCTGCCAACGAGTTCGTCTATAGCGCATCCAGCGGCCCTCTGGGAAAAACCCTGGCAGCAGGTGAAACGCTGACGTCATCCATCGCCATGAATGCCGGTCTGAATGTCGAACATGTCGAGATCGATTTTGACGCTCAGGCAGGCCGTCTTGGCGATCTGACGCTCAAACTGATCGCTCCTGATGGCACTCAGAGCATCTTGCTCAATCGTCAGGGTAAGGTTCCAGACGGCTTGCCGGGCGCGAGTGCGACTGATCTGGGTAGTAGCCAGTCGGGGACGTTCAAATACAGCTTTATGTCGACCCATGATTTGGGTGAACGCTCGGCTGGCAACTGGACCCTACAGGTGACCGACGCGCATTCCGGCCTGCCGGTCACATTAAATGCCTGGTCGCTACGTTTGTACGGCAGCAAGAGCACCCCGGATGACACTTACTTTTACACCGACGAATATATCCAATCGGTGGTCGGGCAGGCCAACCGCGCGGTGCTGGATGATGCGGTCAATGGCGTGGCGGGAGGGCGTAATACCCTCAATGCGGCGGCTGTTTCGCGGGATACCTCAGTCAACTTGCTGACGGGTGTTGCCAGCATTGGCGGCACAGCGTTGACGATAACGAATCCGTCGGGCATTCAGAACATCGTCACCGGTGATGGCAACGATACGCTGGTTGCGGGTAATGCCGATGCATTGCTTGATGGCGGGCGTGGAAACAACACACTGGCAGGTGGTGCGGGTAAGGACTTCTTTGTGGTCCACCACCGTGAGGCAGGCAGCGATATCATTAGCAACTTCGAGGCGGCTCGTGGCGAAATCGTCGATCTGGTCGGATTTCGTGGAAAAACGTTTGCCGATCTGTTGCTGACGCAGCAGGGGGCGGATGTTAAGGTCGATCTGGGTAAGGGGCAGAGCCTTGTCCTGAAAAATCAGCCACTCGCCGGGATCGGTGCGGCGAACTTCAAGTTCCAGGACACCTTTATCGCCCCGGTGGCTTACACGAATAGCGACGCCGCAACGCTCCAGCCACAAGAAGGCTTGGGAACCGTAATCCTTAAGGGCGGCGGCAAGGGCGTCATGCTCACCAGCGATGCTCAGGGTCAGATGAAATTTAGCTTGAATGGAACGATCTATAGCCATGACAGTGCAGCGTCAGACGTTTTTGTGGTGGCAGCCCAACCGGGTGTCAAGGACTACAAGAATGCATTACGTGGGTTCCGTCACGGCATTGATAAAATTGATTTGCGTCAAACCGGCGTCACTGATTTCAGTCAACTCACAATTGCTAAGAGTCATCGTGGCACGATCAACGGCCTGTCACAAATTCATGGCGTTGAGGTGGTCTTTAATGGGGCCGGCGGTACTGATTCAAACGTGAAGTTGCTGTATCTCGATACCCTGGATATTTCGCAGGTCGATGCGGCCGACTTCCTTTTTGCGGAGCCTATGCCGGATTTGGTCCCAACGGTCAAGCCAGTGGTGACGCAATTTCTTGATAAACCGACGGTGACTTTCCCGGACGCATTAACGCCGATCACTATTCCTAAGCGGGAACCGATCAGTATCCCTCCTTTTGAACTACACCCAACGCCCAGCGTGCCGAAAATTAAGCCAGCAGTGGAACCGACATCGGTGACCACTGACCCTAATTCCATCACGGTCGAAGAGACCTTTGGCAAGGTTACCTTGGGGGACGAGAGCAAGACTGTCAATGTGAAAGCCGTGGGCGTCAAAATGGTTGCGGGTAACGGTGACAATACAGTCAATGTGGCAGAATCGATGTCAAATATTACGCTGGGTAATGGTAACAACGTTATTGCTGGCAATGTCGACAAACTCACAGTCGGACATGGCAACAATAGTATCACTGACACAGGAAGGGGGGCGACAATGAAGGTAGGGGACGGTAATAACCATATAGTGACTAGTGGTACCATGTCGCGAGTGGAAGCTGGGAATGGTGATAACCATATCGTGACCCGCGGTACTATGTCGAAAGTAAAAGTCGGGGAGGGTAATAACCATATTGTGACCAGTGGTACTATGTCGACGGTAGAAGTCGGGCATGGGGATAACGATTTGGAATTTAGCGGTAAGATGGGGAACTTGGTGTTCGGAAAGGACATCAGCCCTGAGCGTCTGTGGTTCCAGCATGAAGGGCAGGATCTGCAAATATCGGTCATTGGCAGCAAGCAGGAGGTCACACTGCATAATTGGTATGCCAGTCCCGCCGAACGCCCCGGCAGCATCATGGCGGGTGACGGTCATCAGTTGACGGACCGTAATGTCGAAAATCTTGTCCAGGCGATGGCTGCATTCGCGCCGCCAGCGCCTGCGACCACAATGCTCGGCGATGTCGAGCAACAGCGGCTGCAACCTGTGCTGGCAGCCAACTGGCACTGATCGGTAATAAGGCCCGCGTGGTTATCGCGGGCCTTATAAATAGGTGAATTGCGCCGTTTAAATGTAAGCGCCCCATATGGGGACTTCTGCCTTTCGACAGGCAAAATGTCTAACTGTTGGGGCGCGTTTCACAATTTAATATGAATGGAAAATACAAAATAACCATTTATTTAATCGCCAAGTATGTCAGTCAGTGTGGAATTAAAAACAGATTAACGGTGTTGCGCTTATTATGTGAATCCAGGCTGTGGTTCCAAATTCAGCATAAGAATTTTAGAACGGCGCTGATAGTTATATAACACTTGTTTCTGAATCGGTAGCATTGAGAGTTCTGCGGGCTCAAAACCTCGCTCTTGGAACCAATGAATGCTGCGGGTAGTCAGAACAAACAGTTTTTCCAGTCCGAGCTGTTTGGCGTGTTCCGCAATGCGATTCAGTAATACTTCACCTCTTAAAGAGCTGCGGTATTTAGGATTCACCGCTAAACAAGCCATTTCGCCAATTTTCTCTTCAGGATAAGGGTAGAGCGCGGCACAGGCGATAGTCAGGTTATCGCGTTCGATAATGATGAATTTATCAATTTCTCTCTCAAGTTGTTCTCTTGAACGGCGAACCAGAATACCCTGTTGTTCCAGTGGGCGAATAAGTTCGAGAATACCACCAATATCATTGATATTAGCTCGGCGTATTTGTTCTGCACTTTCCATCACTATTTGAGTGCCAATACCATCTCGGGAGAATAATTCTTGAAGTAGAGCACCATCCGCCTGATAACTTAATAAATGGCTGCGACGAACGCCACGACGGCAAGCTTTTATTGCACTCCGCAAAAAACAGACTGTGCCTGAATAGTAGTCACCTTTAACTTCGAGCTCTTTAATCAGTTCCGGTGCTTGATTAAGAAAAACTTCCGATAGAATTTTTCCGTCTTTGTCTTGTACACCTTGAGTAGAACAGAATCCAATCAGTTTTTCAGCCTGTAGTTTGATAGCTAATTGAGTAGCAACATCTTCAAATGCCAGATTAAAGCTCTCTCCGGTGACAGAAACCGCGACAGGGCCAATTAGCACGATTGCGCCATTGTCTAATTGACGATTTATGGCATGCTCATCGATACGGCGAATTTTTCCGCTGTGGCAATAATCCACACCATCATCAACGCCAAGAGGTTGAGCAATAATGAAGTTACCACTGACAACATTAATGTTGGCACCTTGTAACGGGGTATTATTCAAATTCATAGAAAGGCGTGCAGTGATATCCAGTTGCAGCAAGCCAGCAGATTGTTTGACTAATTCTAATGTTTTATTATCGGTAACACGGGTGTGTTTGTGGTAAACCGGTTCGTAATGATGGTCTGCAAGGTTTTGCTCAATTTGAGGTCTGGCGCCATAAACGACAATCAGGCGGATACCCAAACTATGAAGTAACCCTATGTCATTGATGATATTAGAAAAATTTTCATGAGCAATAGCCTCTCCACCAAGCATAATCACAAAGGTTTTACCACGGTGTGCATTGATGTACGGAACAGAATGACGAAATCCTTCAACTAACTCGGTGCTGCGTTCTTTCATAACAGACTCTCGATTGAATTTTTATTCGTAATTTATGCTTTTTTATTCCTTTTGAGAGAAAATGGCAAGAGGCAATTCAGATAAAAACATTTTCATATACCTGTAGACGTTAATAATTTGCAAAATATAAAATGCTTTTCATTGACGACAGCATAATGCTGATTGGTTAGCGTTTTTCACTTGATAGTTTCATTTGGTGAATATCACCCTGAATGTTTGTATTTTATGAATGGAATATTAGTAGATGAGTCATTCAGATCATAATCTGTCGCGGCGTCGTTTGTTGCAGGGAGCCGCAGCGATGTGGTTGCTTAGCGTTAGCCAAGTGGGTTACGCAGCGTCAGCAAAAATTATCGCAGTACGTATTTGGCCAGCATCCAGTTATACCCGAGTGACGCTTGAATCCAATATTCCACTCAAATATCGCCAGTTTGTGTTAAAAAATCCAAATAGAATTGTGGTTGATCTTGAAGGTGTACAACTGAATCATACTCTAAGCGGGATGGGAGAGCAGATTCAATCCCGTGATCCTTATCTTAAACTGGTGAGGGTAGGACAGTTTGATCCTCAAACTGTTCGTTTGGTGTTTGAAGTTAAGCAATCGGTCAGCCCACATATGTTTACTTTGAAACCAGTGGCGAAATTTAAACATCGTTTGGTATTGGATATTTATCCGGCAGAGAGGGTTAATACGGATGATGATCCATTGCTTGCCCTGCTTGAAGAGTACAATAAAGGTCATTTGGCGGAAGATCTGCCAGTGGAAAAACCAAAGTCAGGCAAAGCAGGTAAAGACAGGCCAATCGTTATCATGCTCGATCCTGGACATGGTGGTGAAGATCCTGGTGCTATTGGCAAATATAAGACCCGCGAAAAAGATATTGTTTTGCAAATTGCTCGTCGATTGAAAACGCTTATTCAGCGTGAACCGGGTATGAAAGTTTACATGACCCGTAATGAAGATGTGTTTATCCCGCTAAAAGTCCGGGTGGCAAAAGCGCGTAAGATGCGAGCTGATCTCTTCGTTTCTATTCATGCTGATGCCGTGACTAACCGAGTTGCCCGTGGTTCTTCGGTTTTTGCACTCTCGACTAAAGGTGCAACCAGTAATACCGCACGTTTTCTAGCCCAGACGCAAAACGAAGCTGACCAAATTGGCGGAGTGAGTAAAAGCGGTGATAAGTATCTGGATCATACGATGTTTGATTTGTTACAAACTGCGACAATCAATGACAGCCTTAAATTTGGTGGTGAAGTGCTTAAGCGTATGGGTAAAGTGAATAAATTGCATAAAAATCGGGTGGATCAAGCTGGATTTGCGGTACTGAAAGCACCAGATATCCCCTCGATTCTGGTAGAGACTGCGTTTATTAGCAATTTGGAAGAGGAGCGGAAACTGAAAACCGCCCGTTTCCAGCAGCAAGTCGCAGAGTCAATTTTTGCGGGTATCAAAGCTTATTTCAAGAATGGTGGTAAGTTGGCGATTTGAACCTACTGCGACCAGTTAATTTTGCTGATAAAAGGGACGCAGCCTTCTTTCAGGTTGCCTTCGGCTGATAAGGTGCGATAGAGCGGGTTCAGATTCAACTCGCTTCTTTGGTCACGCTAATATTTATATGCTCGGGCTATAGCGGAGTCTGCTTGCATTTATTATCGCCGCAGAGATGTGATGGTGATAAATCGTCTGGAAATTGTTTTGGGAGTTTGTACGCTGAAATGCATAAAGAATTGGTTGCGGGGGCCGGATTTGAACCGACGACCTTCGGGTTATGAGCCCGACGAGCTACCAAGCTGCTCCACCCCGCGTCCGTTTTGATATTTTGATTAGCGAAAATTGGTTGCGGGAGCCGGATTTGAACCGACGACCTTCGGGTTATGAGCCCGACGAGCTACCAAGCTGCTCCATCCCGCGTCCGTTTAGAACCTGTTTTGTGCTTTCCTGCATCTCTAACGTTTACAGGAATCGGTTCCATTCGCAAATATCAAACTATTTTATCGTGTTGGTTGCGGGGGCCGGATTTGAACCGACGACCTTCGGGTTATGAGCCCGACGAGCTACCAGGCTGCTCCACCCCGCGTCCGATAGCGGGCACTATACTCAGGATAAGATCTGTTGCAAGTTTTTTTATTAATTATTGTTTGTTTCGTTACGTTTTTGATTAGTTACTCTGCGCATCGATGTTTTTCTATTCGTTTGTGTCGTTGTTTTGTTAAGTTATTTTTTTTATGGTAAGTTTCATCGTTTCTATTGGTTTAGTATTTTGTTCGCCGCAGAGTGATGTTGGTAAGAGAGAAAACAACAATGAAATACTGGGGTAAGTGTCTGTTATGTGGAACCGTGATTTCACTGTTGGTTGGATGTCATTCTCGCCCAACAGCACAGGGCCAACAATATAGAGATGGTCATATTGCTCAGGATTTACGGCTGGTTAATCAACCTAATGCGCAGGGTAAGCCAGTTAATGCAAAGGATTTTTCAGAGCAGGTTACGCTGATTAGCCAGTCTGCTCCTCGTCTGTATAATCGTAATAGCTTAACTTTTGACGCTGTTCAAAACTGGATGCTAGCGGGTGGTGAAACCAGTAAGTTGAATCTGTTTAATTTACGCGCTTACCAGATGGAAGGTGTGGATAATTACGGTAACGTCCAATTTACCGGCTATTATACGCCAGTGTTACAAGCTCGTCGCGTTAAACAAGGGGAGTTTAAATATCCTCTGTACCGGATGCCGCCTAAGAGTAAATACCGTTTACCAAGCCGAGCTGAAATAGACAATGGCGCTCTTAGCCCCAGTCTGATTATTGGTTATAGTCGTTCACTGATTGATAATTATATTATGGAGGTACAAGGGAGTGGTTATGTCGATTTTGGTGATGGTGAGCCACTGACTCTTTTGGGTTATGCCGGTAAGAATGGGCATATTTACCGGAGCATTGGTAAGTTGTTGATTGAGCGCGGAGAAATTGCGCAGGAAGATATCTCTATACTGGCGATTCGTAAATGGACGGAATCTCACAGTGAGGCAGAGGTCCGTGAGCTGTTGGAGCAGAACCCATCATTTGTTTTCTTTAAACCTGAAAGCTATGCACCGGTACGGGGTGCGAGTAGTGTTCCTTTAATTGCAAAAGCTTCTGTGGCTGCTGATAAAATGCTTATTCCACCAGGAACAACCCTGTTAGCAGAGATCCCTCTGTTGGATAGAGAGGGTAAATTTACCGGTCAGTACCAGATGCGGCTGATGGTTGCATTGGATGTTGGTGGAGCGATAAAGGGACATCATTTCGATATCTATCATGGTATTGGTGGAGAGGCGGGTATAGCGGCAGGTTTCTATAACCACTACGGTCGGGTTTGGGTGTTAAAAAAAGCGCCGCCTACCATGTTGATGGTAAGTCAGTGATTGCTCTTCATAAATTTTATAACAGGTTTTCAGGATTGATATTCAGTAATGCAAACTTCTCTTTCTGATGCATATATGCAGCGCTTTGCCGGGACGGCCCGTTTATATGGACAAAAAGCGCTTTCTTTGTTTTGCCATTCTCATGTTTGTGTTGTGGGTATCGGTGGTGTTGGCTCTTGGGCGGCTGAGGCTCTGGCTCGTACAGGAATCGGTGCGATCACTTTGATTGATATGGATGATGTTTGTATCACCAATACCAACCGCCAATTACATGCTTTAAAACAGCATATTGGGCAACCAAAGACTGAGGTGATTGCCGAGCGTATTCTGGCAATTAATCCAGAGTGCAAAGTGACTTGTGTTGATGATTTTCTCACACCCGATAATGTTGAAGAGATGATGGCGGTTGGATTTAGTTATGTGATTGATGCTATCGATAGTGTCAGGCCGAAAGCTGCACTGTTGGCTTATTGCCGCCGTCATAAAATTCCGCTGGTGACAACCGGTGGAGCCGGAGGGCAACTTGATCCTACACAGATTCAGGTTGTTGATTTGGCAAAAACGGTTCAGGACCCGTTAGCGGCTAAACTGCGCGAAAGGCTGAAATCTGATTATCGTGTTGTGAAGAATGGCAAAGGTAAATTGGGCATTGATTGTGTGTTTTCAACCGAGCAATTAGTTTATCCGCAGAGTGATGGTTCTGTTTGTGCCGCGAAAAGTACCGCAGAGGGAACTAAGCGTATGGATTGCGCTTCTGGTTTTGGTGCCGCAACGATGGTCACGGCGACATTTGGATTTGTTGCGGTTTCCCATGCCTTGAAAAAAATGGTGGCTAAAGCGCAACGTCAGGGTGATCTCTAACCTTACATATAGTGTCTTGCGGCGTTTTGCACGGTATTAATCAGCGATTTGACGCCGTTCAACCGTGAGCCACTTATCTGCTGTTCCAGCCCTAGTTGGTGGAACAGTGCCAATAGGTTAGTTGCTAAAACTTGTTCCGGTGTTTTGCCTTCTACGGCCGTTAAGATTACTGCCAGCAGGCCTTTTACAATGCGGCCTTCGCTGTCACCATAAAAATGTAAATAGCCATCTGGCAGTAATTGATGCCCTAACCAAACCCGGTTTTCACAGCCGGACATTTCAGTGTCTTGCTGTTTCAAGTTCTCTGGTAATGCGGGCAGTTTCTTTGCCAGTAAGATTAACTGGCGATAACGATCTTCCCATTGGCGGCATTGGTCAAAGGTTGTAATGAGCTGTTGTTGGCTGATTTCCCGGCCAAATGGGTGTGGTGCAATCCGGTTTTCAGCGGCTTGAGTCATAATGTCATTCATCCTGTAATTCACTCATCCTGTAATAGAGAAAGGCCAAATTTCACTGCCTGAATTAAAGCATCGGCATCTTGTTGGTTGTTGTAAGGCATAAAGGAGGCGCGCAAACAGCCGCTGATACCTAACGCTTCGATCAAGGGTTGAGCGCAATGCTGACCGGAACGTAAAGCAATATTTTGTTCTGCCAGAATGGCGGCCAAATCACTGTGATGAATGTCGGTAAAATTAAACGCTAATAAGCTGGAACCGGCAATGCGATAGCTGATAAATCCGGGTAAAGCGGAGAGTTGTTCTTCGGTATAATCAGCCAGTGTGACTGCATGGGCCTCGGCTTTGGCAATATCAATATCTTTTAACCATGCCAGCGTGGCAGAAAAACCAATAATACCTGCAACATTCGGTGTGCCCGCTTCAAACCGGAAAGGTACTGCTTCGGGTATAAAATCGCTGAATGACGTGTGGGAGAGCATTTTTCCGCCACCTTGCCAGGGAGACATGGCATTAAGTAATTCACTTTTGCCGTAAAGTACACCAACGCCGTTCGCGCTGTAGAGTTTGTGAGCGGAGAATGCGTAGAAATCGATATCTGATTGTTGAACATCAATGGGATTATGAACAACGCCTTGTGCGCCGTCTACAACGACCAGACAGCCATGTTGGTGTGCTATTGCAGTTATTGCAGCAAGATCAACTGCTCCGCCAGTCACATTGGACATTTGACTGATGGCTATCAGTCGACTGTGTTTGTTTAGCAGTTCAGGCAGGATGTTGATATCAGGCAGCTTGCTATTGCCTAGAGGCCATTTAATAACTCTGGCACCGATTTGTTCTGCCAACATTAACCACGGTATCAGGTTGGAATGATGTTCCTGCTCACTCACTATAATTTCATCACCAGGCTGGAGATGAGGGCGGAAATAACTTTGAACCACTAGATTGAGGGATTCTGTTGTTCCTTTTGTCCAGATAATATTTTCAGCTTGTGGAGCGTTGATGAATTCAGCAACTTGTTGCCGGGCTTGTTCATAGCGGGAGGTGATTTCCAGTGCTGCTTGGTGTTGGCTACGATGTACGGTAGCGCTACTGTTTTGATAATAATCTTGAGTTGCCTTTATCATGGCTTGTGGTTTGAGAGCAGTGGCTGCACTATCCAGAAATACCGTCTGTTGTTGTGATGGAAATTGCTGTGATGGTAATTGTTGTAGCGCTGGAAATTGCTGGCGGAACTGTTCCGGTTCGAACTTTTTCATAGATGTATTAATTTTTTGTTATGGTTATGTATTTGTTGTTTTGGTGGTGATGGTGTTTAACCATTTGTTTCTAGCTGAAAATGGATATACCTGTCATCTTTCAAGTTGCCTCTTTGTTGGCTGCACTCTCTCACCCCGGTCACATCGTTATCTATGCTCCCGGGGATTCGCTCCCTTGCCGCCGCGATGCATCTTGAAATCCATAGGGTATATAGGTTATTACATTGAATAATATTGCCATGTTCCGGCCTTTATGCCAAAAAAAAGCACCGCAACTGCGGTGCATTAAAAAATCACTATGGACAGACAGGGTAAATGTACAGGAAGTGAAAAAAAAACAGTAGCTTGAGCTACAGGGTCTGGTTTCCCAGACAACTTGCAAACACAACATCACAACCATAAAGCCAAAAGTTTCATAGCGTTAAGCTGATTCACTTTTCGTTCCGGCTTAGGAAGTGGCGCCACTATAGGGATTTACTGGTGTATCCTCAATGGACAATTTATAATGATTCGGATTACAAAAACTAATAACTAAATATAAAGAGTTACCGGTATCTCCAACATTACATAAGGGCTCACATGTCCAAACGTTTACCTCCACTTAATGCGTTGCGGGTTTTTGATGCCGCAGCGCGCCATTTAAGTTTTACTAAGGCGGCTGAAGAGTTATTTGTGACGCAGGCCGCAGTTAGCCACCAGATGAAAAGTCTGGAAGATTTTCTTGGATTGAAGTTGTTTCGTCGTCGCAACCGATCACTATTGTTGACTGAAGAAGGTCAAAGCTACTATCTGGACATTAAAGAGATATTCACGGCGATAAATGAAGCAACACGTAAACTTCAAGCCAGAAGTGCCAAAGGTGCTTTGACGGTTAGCCTTTCACCTAGCTTTGCTATCCAGTGGTTGGTTCCAAGGCTATCCAGCTTTAATGTAGCTTATCCCGGCATTGATGTCAGGATACAGGCGGTAGACAGAGAAGAAGATAAGCTTGCTGATGATGTTGATGTTGCCATATTTTATGGTCGTGGAAATTGGCCGGGGTTACGCACTGATCGTCTTTACGCAGAATATTTGCTTCCTGTTTGTTCTCCTTCGTTACTGACCGGAGAAAATCCTTTGAAGACCCCCGCGGATTTGGCGCGTCATACGTTGTTACACGATTCTTCTCGTCGTGACTGGCAAGCGTATGTGCGCCAGCTTGATATGCAGCAGCAGATAAATGTTCAGCAAGGACCGATATTTAGCCATAGTGCAATGGTGATCCAGGCCGCTGTTCATGGGCAAGGTATTGCACTGGCAAATAATGTCATGGCTCGGACTGAAATTGATGCGGGGCGCTTAGTTTGCCCATTTAATGATGTGTTAGTGAGTAAGAATGCATTTTACCTTGTTTGTCATGACAATCAGGCTGAATTAGGGAAAATTGCCGCATTCAGACAATGGGTTTTGGCACAGGCAGCCAGTGAGCAGGAGAAATTGGGCTTTATTACCAATGAGTAAGAGCGGAATAAGGCATTCGAGCTGTAAGAGCTCTCAGATAGAAGAAAAAGGAAGATAACAGTGAATAGTCGTTTAATGCTTATCTTTGCTGGCTTAAGTGGGTTTTTCTATGTGGCGTTTGGTGCTGTAGGGTCACATTTATTATCTCCGATGATGGAGAAATATCAGATAAGTTGGATTGATCTCGGTCTGCAATATCAGGGTATTCACACTCTGGCAATGATGGCGATGTCTGCCATGCTAATGCGTAAAGTTGTGCTCTGGTTTTACTGGAGTGGCGTTTTTTTTGCAGTAGGTATTTTGTTGTTTAGTGGCAGTCTCTATTGTATGGCCTTATTGCAGGTTAAATTTTTCGCTTATATTACGCCAGTTGGAGGATTTAGCTTTCTTATCGGCTGGTTTTTAGTATTAATTGGCGCTTTGCGTCTAAGGAAATCGGCGCTTCGCCATGAATAAAATTGCTTTATATTGCCGCCCTGGTTTTGAAAAAGAGTGTGCAGCAGAAATCACCGATAAGGCGGGTCAAAAAGAGATTTACGGTTTTGCCCGGGTGAAAGACAACAGTGGTTATGTCCTGTTTGAGTGTTATCAATATGAAGACGCCGATCGGCTGATTCGTGAGATCCCATTTCGGGAGCTGATTTTTGCCCGCCAGATGTTGGTCGTGGGTGAATTATTGCGAAATTTACCTCCTGAAGATCGGATAAGCCCGATTGTAGGTATGCTGCATGGCGTCATTGAACGTGCAGGTGAGTTACGGGTTGAGGTGCCTGATACTAATGAAAGTAAAGCGTTATTAAAATTCTGTCGAAAATTTACTGTTCCGCTGCGTAATGCTATGCGTCAGGAAAAGATTTTGCTGATTCGGGAAAACGTTAACCGCCCGGTGATACACGTTTTCTTTATCGCTCCGGGTTGCTGTTATGTGGGTTATTCTTACAGTAACAATAATTCGCCATTTTATATGGGTATTCCGCGGTTGAAATTTCCTTCGGATGCACCAAGTCGTTCAACATTAAAACTGGAAGAAGCCTTTCATGTTTTTATTCCAGGTGACGAATGGGAGGAGCGGTTGGCTAGCGGTTTGTATGCGGTTGATTTAGGTGCATGCCCTGGTGGTTGGACTTACCAACTGGTGAAACGTAGTATGATGGTGCATGCGGTAGATAATGGCACGATGTCGAAAAATTTGATGGATACGGGGCAAGTTAAACATCACAAAGTTGATGGTTTTAAGTTTGAGCCTTCGACAAAGAACATTTATTGGCTGGTATGCGACATGGTGGAAAAACCAGCAAAAGTGACGCAGTTAATAGCAGATTGGTTAGTTAATGGTTGGTGCCGGGAAGCTATTTTTAATCTCAAGTTACCCATGAAAAAGCGTTATGAAGAAGTTGCTCATAATTTGCAGAAAATGAACTTGCAATTAAAAGAGGGGGGTATAAATGCACAAATTCAGGCAAAACACCTTTATCATGACAGGGAAGAAATAACGGTTCATGTTCGTCGTATTTGGTCTGCTTATGCAGCTAGCCGGAATGATTACTGATTCACGGCTGTTCGTCATCATTCTGGAATAACGCATAAAATAAGATTTCTTAAATCGCCTCAGCTATACCCTGGGGCGTTTTTTTTCAGTAGTGAATGACATTATTGCATTTTATCTCTTATTACCGTGCGGAGTAAAATGAGTGTATTAGCATGATTTAATTTATTTTCTCAGCTAAGAAAGTATTACATAATACTATATATGGGGTGATTATGATTTAATGTAACAATGAATATTGTATGATTTATGTCGTAAAATTGTTGATTTTTTTACTTCACTTAAGGTAAATAGAAAAATAAATATATTATTATAATCGTTTAATTAAACGTGAAATAATTAAATAAATTAAGATTATAAAATGAAAAATAATGAAATAGATTGTTTTTTTAATTGGTTCAATTAATGTTTTAAATATGGCGTTTAATTATGTCATTAAATGTGAATAATATTTATTTAATATAAATTTAAATTTTTGCTTTATATTTAATATATTTATGAATTAATCAGCTATGTTGATGTTATTATTTTATATTCAAAAACTACAAATATAAATTGATTATATTGTGACAGCGCGTTTTAGAATAAAGGAAATATTAACTACTCTGTGATATATGTTTTTTATTGATTTAATCAAGTTGTTATTAATTTTTTTAATAATATATATACCCTATGGATTTCAAGATTCATCAAGACGGCAAGGGAGTGAATCCCCGGAAGCATAGCTAACTATGTGACTGGGGTGAGCGAGTGCAGCCAACAAAGAGGTAACTTGAAAAATTCATATAACGGCTTGGGATAATCTCCGATTAAAATTATTAAAAATAATGTTATAAATTTTTTAAAGTTTACTTCATGGATAGTTAAATAAATAGATAATTAATTCGTAATAAAATACCGATAAGAAATTAGCGGTATTTTTTTTCGCCTTAAATAGTTATGTTATATAAAACAATCGCTTATTTGTTTTATGTTATTTTTATCACGTTTATATTAAAAAAATATGTTAATTGCTTTTTACATAATTAACTTTAGTGTTACGTTTATGTGAAAGGGATTTTAGTTGTTAATTTGTATGACCAGGGGCGGTCTGTTGTTTTCAGGTTTTATTGACTTGTATTTAATTAAATAAAAAGAGTTTTATATCTAAGTCCTGATTTTATGGAGAAATATATGTCTTTAAAGAAGAAAATTTCACACTCGGAAGACGTTAGCGGTTCAGAAAAGGCAAATGAGTTGCTGAAATGGTTACAGGCTTATATACCCGGTAAAGATTCTAATATTGTCGTTGAGCATGAGCCCAGTAAAGATGCTGCTAAAGAATTAATCCGGGGTGATTATCGTTGGGGGCATCAGGACGACGATAAATCTAAAGCTTTCCAATTAAAGTATACTTTCCTGGAAAGTAAGCCGGATAATATGCCGTGGCATATTTCTGAATTTTCAGCATTTAATGAAAAGCAAAAAGCTGCTGCAAAACTGTCAATACAATCTTGGGCTGATGTTGCTAATATTAATTTCGTTGAAACCACTGATGTCAAAGAGGCAAATGTCACCTTTGGATTCTTTGATGTTAGCTTGACGGGGAGTTATGCGTTTGCTTATCTGCCAACCCCTGAGAAGACCCAGATAGGAACTTGGTATAACGCGAAAAGCCGTACTTTCTTAAACAACGATATTGACGTGAATGGTTATGGCCGTCAGACGTTTACTCATGAGATTGGCCACACTCTAGGGTTGCAACATCCGGCTGATTATAATGCGTCTGACAAGGTAAGCCCGACTTATAAGAACAGTGCGACTTATTTTGAAGATAGCCGTGCTTATACCGTCATGAGTTATTTTGGTGAGAAAAATACCGGTCAGGACTTTAAAGGTATTTATTCTTCTGCACCATTACTCAACGATATTTCTGCCATTCAGGCGGTATATGGCGCGAATAATACCATCCGTGCTGATGACACAGTATATGGTTTTAACTCCAACACAGATCGTGACTTCTACACCGCAAAAGATGAGAACAGCAAACTGTTGTTCACCGCTTGGGATACCGGGGGTAATGATACGTTTGATTTCTCTGGTTTTACTCAGGATCAACGTATCAATCTAAATGAAGCGTCTTTCTCTGATGTCGGTGGGCTGAAAGGCAACGTTTCTATTGCTCGTGGTGTCACGATTGAAAATGCGATTGGTGGCAGTGGTAATGACGTTTTAATCGGGAATGATGCCGCCAATACTCTGAAGGGTGGAGCGGGTGATGACATCATTTACGGTGGCTTGGGAGCCGATAATCTTTGGGGTGGGGAAGGCAAAGATACCTTTGTCTACCTGAGCGCCAAGGAATCACCGCCTCTTGAGCGTGATTGGATCCATGACTTTGTTTCCGGTGAAGACAAGATTGATGTGTCACTGTTTGATTTGGGTGAAGCCGGGAAGGGTGGCGTTAAATTTGTAAGGGAATTCACGGGTGAAGTCGGAGAAGCGGTGCTTCGTTATAACACGGTTGATAAGGTGAATGATTTCGCGATTAACTTGGGTGGCAAATTTTCCTACGATGATTTTTGGGTGAAGATTGTTGGAGAACCCATATTAGAGTCTGATTTCATCCTTTCGTAACACAACAACACAACCGCATCTGACTTAGATGCGGTTATTTGTTTGGAGGCGGCGTGGTTTTTGCGGCTTGGTATCTGAAATTTGCATGCTTTGTTGCTCTGACATTCAGCATTATTGGAGGAAGTATGGCGAGTAGTCTTGATCTCCCACACGCGAGTGAATTGAAAGGCGTGTGGCAATTGTCGGATAAACATCAACAATGCGATGTGTTATTGACTGACCATCCCTTACCAGAGGGATCAATTTGGTCACTTAATGGTGATAACGATTGTTTAGCGTATATGTTTGGCGAAGTGCCTGCCGGTTGGCGGCCAACGCCAGATGGGCTCACAATTACTGATGAACAGGGGAGTGGTTTGGCTTTCTTTGCTCATGAGCCAGATGGTTGGTTTGCCCGCTTTGCCGATGGTCGGGAATTAATGATGAAGCCCAATAAGACTAATAAGAAAAATGAATAAGAAAGGAAAAAATTAACATCAGATAGTTATATTTTTAAAAAAATAAAAATAAGGAAATAGTGTGAAATTACTGCTCCCGAAGGATGAAATTACTGATGTCATTCGTGCTCGTAGCCGGGTATTTTGGGCTATCGGGTTGTTCACTGCTTTTATTAACCTGCTGATGTTAGTTCCGTCTGTTTATATGTTGCAGGTTTATGACAGAGTATTGCCGTCGGGCAATGAAATCACTTTGCTGATGTTGACTCTGATTACCCTTGGCATGTTTGCCATGATGGGAATGCTGGAATATATCCGTAGCATGATTGTTATCCGTATTGGCAGCCAGCTTGATATGAAGCTGAATAACCGGGTTTATACTGCATCTTATGAATCGAATCTGAAAAATGGCACGACTGATGCCGGTCAGATGCTCAATGACTTGGCCAATATCCGCCAGTTTTTGACGGGTAACGCCTTGTTTGCCTTCTTTGATGCCCCTTGGTTTCCAATCTATTTGCTGGTTATTTTTCTTTTTAACCCCTGGCTTGGTCTGTTGTCACTGGGCGGTGCACTGGTATTGATTGCCTTGGCTGTGTTGAATCAGTGGTTATCAAGTCAGCCGTTATCCGAAGCCAGTAAGCTCTCTCTACGTTCAGCAAGTCTTGCCAGCACTAATTTACGTAATGCCGAAGTCATAGAAGCGTTAGGTATGTTGCCAGTGCTACGTCGGAGATGGTTTGGATTACATGAGCGTTTTCTCGATTTCCAGCGCATTGCGAGTGAGCGGGCTTCAGTGATTAATTCAGTCACTAAAACAGTGCGTTTGGCCTTGCAGTCACTGATCCTGGGGTTAGGGGGCTGGTTAGCGATTGATGGGCATATTACGCCGGGCATGATGATTGCGGCTTCAATTTTGATGGGACGTGCACTTTCACCGATTGAACAACTGATTCAAGCCTGGAAAGGCTGGAGTGGTGCTCGTTTGTCATGGCAACGGTTAACTAACTTGTTGGAACAACAACCGGAACGCAAACCGGGCATGTCATTGCCTGCGCCAAAAGGAAATTTAGCCGTGGATAAAGTTTCCGCCGCGCCGCCGGGAAGAAACAATAAGGTTGTTTTACAGGATATTAGCTTTTCGTTGGATGCCGGTGATGTGATGGGATTAATTGGTCCCAGTGCGTCTGGGAAATCGACGCTTGCCCGGTTACTGGTCGGAATATGGCCGACACAGGAAGGCGTTGTTCGTCTGGATAATGCCGATATTTATCAGTGGAATAAAGATGAACTGGGCTCCTCAATCGGTTATTTACCGCAAGATATTGAGTTGTTTGGTGGCACTATCGCTGAAAATATTGCTCGTTTTAATGAAGTTGAACCCGAAAAAGTGGTGCGGGCGGCAAAGAAAGCGGGCGTTCATGAGCTGATATTAGCATTTGATAAGGGCTATGACACCGTGATTGGTGCTGGCGGAGTGGGATTATCGGGTGGGCAGAAGCAGCGAATTGGCCTTGCTCGTGCGCTATATGACGAGCCGTCATTGGTCGTGTTGGATGAGCCTAATTCCAGCCTGGATGAGGCGGGGGAAAGAGCATTGAATGAGGCGATTTCTCAGTTAAAGGCACAAGGAAAGACAGTGATTGTGATTACTCACCGCACCTCATTGCTATCACAGACAAACAAAATATTGTTACTGGTTCAAGGGAAAATGAAGATGTTCGGTTCATCTCAACAGGTGATGGCCGCTTTATCACAAAGGAATAATAGTCAGGAACATTCCGCGACCAAGGCAGTCGCACAGGCATCATAGATAAATGTGCATTTAATTATAATAATATCAAATAGCTGAGACGGAGATTTCTGTCCGGGAGTGGATATGTCTGATCAGATTACGCCGGTAAGAGATGAAAAAGGATTGCTGCCTTTGGAAGAAAGGCATTTTTTACGACTAGGATGGTTAGTGATTGGTGTGGGGATTCTGGGATTTCTCATTTGGGCCGCGTTAGCACCGTTGGATAAAGGGGTGGCATCTTCAGGTGTGGTGGTGGTGGATGGTAATCGTAAAACAGTTCAGGCCCCGGCAAGCGGTATTATCAGCCAGATTAAGGTTGTTGAAGGCGAAACAGTAAAAGCGGGTCAGACACTCGTCCAGCTCAGTCAGGTGCAGGCAAAGGCACAGGTCGATGCACTTCAAGATCAACTGTATACCACGCTGGCAACGGAAGCCCGTTTATTAGCCGAGCAGCATGGTGATGAAGCGTTAATTTTCCCCGACCTATTACAGCAATTACACTCTGAACCGCGGGTGAATGAGATTATTGAACTGCAAAAGCAACTGTTTGTATCACGCCGTGACGTGCTGAGAAGCGACTTGGCAGGGCTTGAGCAGTCTGTCGAAGGAATAGATTTCCAAATTAAAGGGCTGAAATCTTCTTTTCTCAATAAACGCATGCAGCAGGCGGCGCTTAAAGAGCAAATAACTAATCTGAAATCTTTAGCGGATGAGGGCTATTTTCCGCGTAATCGTTATCTGGAACTTCTGCGTGAACAGGCTGAGCTCAACAGCAGCATAGCGGAAATGGAAGGACGAGCCGGTCAGCTTGAAAAACAATTACAGGAAACACAGCAGCGTATTATTCAGCGCAAAGCAGACTATCAGCGGGAAGTGCGCACACAATTGGCAGAGGTGCAGGTCTCTGCCAGTGAATATAGAAATAAGCTGGATACAGCACAGTTTGAACTGACTCATACCTCAATTGTTGCGCCGGTTGACGGCACTGTTGTGGGATTAAATATTTTTACCCAAGGTGGGGTTGTTGCTCCCGGCGAAAAACTGATGGAAATTCTGCCGGACCAGATGGCATTTGAAGTAGAAACTCGTGTTGCGGTTAATTTGGCGGATAAGATTAGTAAAGGGTTGAATGTGGATCTGATGTTCACCGCTTTTAACCAGAATCGGACGCCAAAAGTTGAAGGAAAAGTTGCCGTGATTTCCGCAGATAGGTTGGTCGATCCCGCGACTAGTCAACCTTATTATCAGATGAGAGTGGTTGTCTCTCCTGAGGGAATGGAAAAACTGAAAGGGTTGGATATCAGGCCAGGGATGCCGGTTGAGGTCTTTGTCAAAACGGGTTCCCGCTCTCTGTTAAGTTATCTGTTTAAGCCATTGTTGGATCGGGCTTCAACATCGTTGATAGAGGAGTAATGATGAAACTGAATAATGCTTCTTTATCAATGGGTTTGCTGATTTTTTTCTGTGTCAGTTTGTTCTCTTTTCCTGCATGGGCATTGAGTTTGACTGAAGCCTATGCGCTGGCGTTAGAAAATGATCCCACTTTTCTTGCCGCCGTGAAAGAGCGGGAAGGCGGTGAAGAGTATGAAAAGCTCGGCAGGGCAGAATTGTTACCTAAAGTAATCATGTCTTATCAGAATTCACCGCGGAATTGGCAACATATGGAGTCTGTTGGGTATGACCTCTGGGGCAGGAAGACAACTAGCAGCCGGGATCGCCAATATAGCAGTTATAACGCGGCTGTTGTGTTGACTCAGCCGTTGATCGATTTTGAAATATGGGCGCGTTATAAAGCCAGCCAGGCTCACACTTTGATGAGCAATGAGCGTTTTCGGGCAGATTTTCAGCAACTGGCTGTTCGGGTCGTGAATGCTTACGTAGATGTGGCTTATGCTCAGGATCAGATTGATTTAGTCATACGGCAGAAAATGGCTTATGAAAAACAACTGGAACTGAATAAGAAATTGTTTACTTCTGGTGAAGGGACGCGCACTGATGTGGTAGAAACACAATCGCGTTACAGTCAGGCGATTGCCGATGAGATAGCGGCCAAAGATGATTTGGATGCAGCAATCCGAAATTTACAGCTCATTGTGGGGGTTTCTCTCCCGGTTGATTTACCGGTGCAACGGTTATCAAATAAAAAACGATTCCAGATATTGAAGTTGTTACCTGAACGTTATGAGGCGTGGGAAGAGTTGGCATTAGCCAACAATCCGCTTCTGGCCGCTTCGCGTCAGGAAGTGAAAGCCGCGTACCATGAAGTGCAACGTAACCGGGCGGGCTATTTACCCAGGCTAGAGTTGTACGCTTCCCACTCTGAAAACGAATCCAGCAGCGATAATACCATCGATCAAAAGTATCGAACCGATACCATTGGTTTGCGGATGAGCATGAATATCTATAATGGTGGTGCTACGTCTGCCGCTGTACGTCAGGCGGCGGCCCACTATGGCAGGACTAAATATGATCTTGATGCTCAGGCGGGAGAAATCCTTAATGCATTACGCCGCAATTATAATCAGTACTTAAATAGTGAAAAACGAATTAGTGCTTATGAAATGGCGGTTGAATCAGCTAGCTTACAGGTAGACGCAACCAGTAAAAGCGTTGCGCTTGGGCAGCGGGTTAATGTGGATGTCTTGAATGCTGAACAGCAGTTATATACTGCCCGACGTGATCTCTCACAAGCAAAATATAATTATATTAAGGCTTGGATCGGCCTGCTGAGTGAGGCCGGAGAATTAAAAGGCGAACATCTGGATAAGATAGCGAAGTATTTTCGTTAGGTTGCTATTGTCAGCCGGAGTTGTTGCAAATTACCCTTTAAAGCCAGATCGGTACGTAATGACGCAACATCCCGGCTGATAAACGCCATTTCTTGATTTGACTCTAGTTTATTGCGCCATTTATCGGGTTGTTGGTCGAGGTTCTGAAAGAGGTTATCTAGTGTGCTGGCCTGTTGCAATAAAATGGCGGCGGTTTTAGGCCCAATCCCCTGAACTCCTGGGATTTTACTGCTACTGATCCCTGCCAGACCCCAATAATCAGGCAATTGCTTTGGTAAAACCCCAAATTCTTGTTGAACAAAGGGCATATCCAACCAGCGTTTCTGGAAGTAGTCGCGGATACGGATATTGGGTGAAAGTAACTGGCAATACCCTTTATCAGTAGAAACAATCGTCACGTTGTGACCAACAGAAGCTACCTTCACGGCTAGTGTTGCTGCCAGATCATCAGCTTCATGCCCTTTGGCATGCCAGCAGGTAACCCCTTGTTGCTCAAATGAGGCTCTAATTTGCGGCATTTCTTGTTGCAGATTGTCAGGCATGGGCGAACGGCCAGCTTTGTAGTCAGGTAATATCTGATGACGCCAACTGTGACTGCGATTCTCTTCATCGAATACTGCGACGGCATGTGTGGGATGAGAATGTTGGATAAGTTGCCTTAGCGCATGTTCACAAGCAGGAATGCATGGGCTGCCCTGTACAGCATGAATGCGTCGGATAAGGTTAAGAGCATCAACAATAAGCAGGTGTATCATATGGGATCACTTTAAATAACATAATGCTCCATCCGTGGAGCGTGGATATTTTTTCAGATAATTTTATTTGATGATTTCGTAGCAAGGTTCGTAGGCAGTACCTCCCGGTAGTTTCATTCGGTGCTGTTCCACAAAGTCTTTCAGTAGCTTATCCATATGGCGCATTATTTTAATATCCCCGTGGATTTTGAATGGACCTTGTTGTTCAATCGCTTGAATACCCACCTCTTTTACATTGCCTGCAACAATTCCGGAAAAAGCCCGGCGCAGTGACGCTGCCAGTTTTTCAGGTGGTTGATCAGGATAGAGATTAAGATTAGCCATGTTTTCATGGGATGGTTCAAACGGTTGTTGCAAATCATAATTGATCTTCATTGACCAATTAAAACTGTATGCATCACCGGTACTGTGGCGGCTATCTCTCACTAATGGCATCGCTTCTTTCATTATTCTGGCAACTTCAGGCGCATTATCAATGATGATGTGATAGTAGCGTCGCATATCTTCGCCCAATGTATGAACAATAAATTCGTCCAGAACTTGAAAATAGGCCTCACTCTGCTTCGGTCCGGTAAGAATCAATGGCAGTATTTGCTCCTGATTTTCTGGATTCATTAGAATACCTAGCAAATAAAGCAATTCTTCTGCTGTACCGACACCTCCTGGGAAAATAACGATACCATGAGCAATACGAACAAAAGCTTCCAGACGTTTTTCGATGTCTGGCATGATAATCAGCTCGTTCACTAATGGATTTGGGGGTTCAGCCGCAATGATTGATGGCTCGGTAATACCAATAAAACGGCTATTTTTATAATTCTGTTGGGCATGGCCGACAGCCGCACCTTTCATTGGTGCTTCCATTGCTCCGGGGCCACAGCCGGTACAGATATTCAGTCCACGTAACCCAAGCTGATTACCGACTTTACGGCCATACTGATACTCTTGCTTACTGATTGAGTGGCCTCCCCAACAGACGATCATGTTGAGATCTTCATCGGTATGCAGCGCTCTGGCGTGGCGCAGAATAGAGAATATTCTGTTGGTGATATGTGCGCTATTCTCTGAATCGGAATAACCCTGTTGTTCTGGATCGGTAATCTGTGTATGAACAAACAAGATATCCCGTAGCACTGCGAACAGGTTAGCTTGTAGTGAATGAATAATTTTTCCATCAACGAATGCATCTTCTGGTGGCTCCACCAGTTCCAGTTTTACCCCGCGCTCACGGCGCAATACGTTAATCTCAAAATCGGTGTATTTAGAGAGCAGCTCTTTGCTATTGTCGGTTTGGCTACCTGAATTGAGTACGGCCAGTGAGCAATTACGGAACAGGCGATACAGATCACTTTTTGCGGTACTCTTTAGCATATCTACTTCAAGTTGAGATAATAAATCCATCGAGCCGAGTGGGTTGATATGTGTGATCAAGAATGACTCCTTGTATACCGTGTATGGATTACATATCAATATCACTAAACTGAATGTATTACATGTCCTATTTCAGCTTATTTTTCACAAATTGCGCTTAGGAAAGCAGATTTAAAATGGATTTATTGACGTGCCAATCTGCCTGCTGCTGGAACAAAGCCTTCACTATTTGTACGCCACGGATTGATATCTAGCCCCCCACGACGGGTATAACGAGCGTAGACTGAGAGCTTTTCGGGTGCACATAATTGTTGTAAATCGTTGAAGATACGCTCGACACATTGCTCGTGAAACTCATTGTGATGCCGGAATGATATCAAGTAACGTAACAATGCTTCCCGATTGATTTTTGACCCTTTGTAGTGAATCTGGACAGATCCCCAGTCAGGTTGATGGGTGATCAGACAATTAGATTTCAGCAGATGGCTAACCAAAACTTCTTCTACCTGCGGGCCTTGCGCTGCATTTTGCAGATAATGACGATTGAAATCATATTCAGTCACTTCAATGTCCTGATCATCAATACATTCCCCTGTAAAAGCGGAGATTGGCTGATTATTGAAATGATCTAAGTGATGAAGTGCCACTTCCACCTCACCTTCAGCACAAGCAGCCAGATCGCGCTGTAGTGTTTCTTCGACGGTTTGCCAGTTTTCAAAGCGAGTTTGGTTAAAGCTGTTCAGATAGAGCTTAAAACTTTTAGATTCAATCAGGTTTTTGCTTGCTGCATTTAAACTCACATGCCCGACAGCAACTTGTGGTAAACCACGGCTATTTAGCCATGACAGCTCATACAGTGTCCAGATATCAGCGCCATGAAACGGCAAATTATCAGGGAAAATTTCCAGCGGTTCACGGTTCATATTGCGGGGTACAGCTTGCAATAAGCTGGCATCATATTGGTCACGATATAAAGTGGTTTTACCCAGAGTAAGCTGCTCAAGAGCTTGGTGATCCCGATATAACGACATGTTATTCCTCAAAATCTGATAGTAGTGATTGCTTAAGTTTAGCAAGTTAGCGCGTTTGTCTGAATTTTATTTATGCGCTCAATTCATTATATTTGGTTTACCATGACATGATAATCACCCCTAACAGTTACCGGTTGAAAATAATATGATTTCTAATGTTACAGAAGCGTTGTCTAATTTTACCCGTTGTTATGTTGATTTGTGGCAAAAGGAAACCGGGGCCCCTCCTGCCAGCCGTGAACTTTATGGTGTGCCATCACCTTGTATTACCCAGACTGGTGACAACGAGGTTTATTGGCTTCCTCAGCCTTTTCCTTTGGAGGATAAGCTGGATAGCGTCGAAGTTGCACTGGATATACAATTGCAGCCGGCAATTCATGATTTTTATACATCACAATTGGCTGGTGATATGACGGTAGCGTTTGAAGGTCAACGGTTTAGTTTAATTCAGGTTTGGAGTGAGGATGATTTTATCCGTTTACAGGAAAACCTGATAGGACATTTAGTGACGCAGAAACGGCTGAAACTGTCGCCAACGGCGTTTATTGCGACGATAGAATCAGATGATATGGGTATCATTTCTCTGTGTAATTTGACCGGTGAAGTGATCTTGGAACAGTTTGGCAGTCATAAACGAGAGCGCTTATTTACCGACTTAATTGGGTTTCTTGGCGCGATTGAACCTGTCTTGATGCGTTAGGCCCCGATTTTTAACGCTGCCTTTGTGAGATATCTCTTACACTTCATGTAAGAGATATCATTGTTTACTTTTGTGAGTTTCACATTAGTTTATTATTTTCATTTTATTTCAATAGGCTATAAATAATCACAGATTTTATTCTCTGTTCTGACTTACTGGTTCCATTATGTGTAGCTTGTTTCATCGAATGAATTAATTCATTCTGTCCTCAGCAGGAAAGGAATCATTGCGCACAATTTCTCAAGGATAGATGAGTGATGATGGTCAGGATGACAAATGCATAACAGGATCGTATGCAACATAAATAAAATGATGGGTAACGGATAACCAACGAGGGACAATTTGTCAAGGAGTGAGCAGGGAGCATATTATTAGCGGGATTGCTATAAAATCAACTTAAGGGGAGCGCTTATGCGCTCCCTTCTCTTTATTCGGTGGAACAAGCAAATTTTCAGCTTAAGGGGTATCGATGGTATTCTTGCTAACTTGGTTGTTTTGAGTAAAAACTGAGTCAGGCTGAAAATATGAGTACTGCAAAACAAATTCTGCATAAATTACAGTTAATTGAAGAAGCCATGAGGGAAATTGACCTGTGGCAAGTCCATCCGCCTAAACCGGAAGCTTTCGAAAGTGTTGAGCCGTTTTCCATTGATAGGATGTTAGCTGAAGAGTGGTTGCAGTGGGTATTAATTCCGAGAATGTATACATTGTTGGAGCAGGGATTGGCGTTACCTACGGCATTTGCTATCGCGCCTTACTTTGAGGAGTCTTATAAAGAAGATACTACTGGGCGTTACCAGCAACTGTTTGAACATCTTCGTGCGTTGGATCGCTTATTTATGCAGGATAACGTCTGATATGTTGGAAGTGTTATATCAGGATGATCATATTGTGGCAGTTAACAAGCCAGCGGGGTGGTTAGTTCATCGTAGCTGGTTGGCGCGCCACGAAACGGTCTTTGTTATGCAGACATTGCGTGATCAGATTGGTCAGCATGTTTTTCCTGTACACCGTCTGGATAGACCGACATCAGGCGTATTGCTGATGGCGCTTTCCAGCGATGTTGCCCGCCAGCTCTCCCAACAGTTTGAACATCATCGGTTACAAAAAACTTATCATGCTGTCGTGCGCGGTTATGTGTTGGAATCAGCTATTATTGATTACGCTCTGGTTGAGGAACTGGATAAGATCGCGGATAAATTTGCAGAGGGCGATAAAGAAGCTCAACCCAGTGTGACTTATTACCGACCACTGGCAACGGTGGAATGTCCGGTAGAGATAGGCCGTTATCCTACATCACGTTTTAGCTTGTTGGAATTGACACCGAAAACAGGTCGAAAACATCAATTAAGACGCCATATGGCACATATTCGTCACCCCATTATTGGTGATACAACACATGGCGATTTACGGCAAAACAGAGGCGTTGCTGTTCATTATCAAACCAGCCGGTTAATGCTTCATGCCAGTTATCTTGAGTTGGATCATCCTGTTACGGGGGAGAAATTATCGCTTACGGCAAAATGGGATGCATCATGGCAGCATTTAATACAACAATTTGGCTGGCAAGGTATTATCCCCGATTTGGAGTATGATAGTAATTAGCGAAAGCCGTCGTTGACTCTCTCCACCTCGCCAGTACTACAAGCAAAGCAAGCTCTCTACGGTAGTAACCTAGTCTTGTTTTGTATCCGTAAATAGATATGTTGCTGGCGTAGTAGATGGAATGTTTCACCCTGACAAAACCCGAATTACCTATTGTAAAGTGCAAAGACGAGAAACAAAAGGACGGGTATGGACACACCCGTTTCGACTTCCTTCGATATACCTTTTCAGCCGAGGCTTAGTAAAGCTACAAGAGAAACGATCTGCTCAAAGTATTATTGCGTTGAGTTAGGCGTAAATTTAAGAACCAGTCTGGTGATACTGCTGAAATTCTGGCTTGTATGTGATCTGACTTTGAATATGTTTCGTGCGGAAACAACAAAAAAGCCAGTATTCGCGGCAAACGAAAACAGGCCAACACATGAATAGCGCCTATATGGATAAGGTACTGATAGTTGGTTTTAATACGATGAGTAATAAACAAACACTCAGTTTCTACCTTGTTTAGATTAAAAGTTTCCTAGTGTAATATTACGTTAGTATTTAAATAAAAAATGCATGATTTTTTGAAAAAATGGATTTAAATATTATTTTCGTAAATATTTCGTTCGATTTGAAAAAAGATGTTTTTTCTACAACGATAATTTAAGTTTTTGAAATTTATGAATAAAATAAAATTTTGGAAATAATAAAAATGTAAATAAATGTAAAGTAAATTTTGTTTTAAACTAAAAAAATATAAATTCCCTGAACCAAATTGGTTTTTATTAAATTAACTATATTAGAGTAGGAAGATGACATATATTAAGGAAATTAAACCTGATCATAATGAAAGTAAAGTGATTAAAGGTTTAATAGATCATATTGTTTTTGATGAGAAATTAGATAATCAATATGACTTTCTAGAAAGAGCCCCAATTTTCGCACAAGAGTTGCCTCGTAGTATTAGAGAAGAGTTTTATCATTTTAAGCGGTATGAGAAATATGCTGCTATTCATGTTAAAGATAACCCTGTTTTACTTAATGGTGTTCAACCAACTCCGAGAAAATTAATAGAATTAGAAGATGGATATAAAATTAATGATGCAAAAATATTATTAGGTCTATATGGATCTTTATTGGGAGAAGGTATGGGATTTACCTCCCAACGAAATGGTAGTATATACAATAATATTATCCCTTTCGAAGAATTACAAAATGTCCCTAATTCAAGCAGTGGTTCAAATAAAGATTTTGGGTTTCATGTAGAAGATGCTTTTCACCCAGCAAGAGCTGAATTCTTGGGACTTGTCTGTATGCGAAATGAAGAAAGAGCACCAACAACAATTTCTTGTATTGACGGTATTGAACTTACTGACAAGGAAAAAGAACTGCTTTTTCAGGACAGATTTTATATTTCTCATAATCCAATTCATTCAACTTCAAATATTGTTGATGAAGAAGGCCAAGCAATATTATTTGGTGCAAAAGAAGAGCCTTATGTAAGAATTAATGCTGCTGCTTTGAACCTAGATAATAATTCGTTAGATGAAATAAAAGCAGTCAATAAGGTAATTGATTTTTTTAATAAAAATAAGGAATCAATTATTTTAAATACTTCAGATTGTATATTTGTTGATAACTTTAGATGTGTACACGCTAGGGATGCATATGAACCTTTCTTTGGAGAAAAAGCACGTTGGTTAGCAAGAGTTGTCTTTACAACTGATTTAAAGAAATCTCGAGGAATGCGAGGATCTGTTCAAAGTCGAGCTATCATTGCGTAAGAGGTTTTTATGTTAGTTGAAGATACGATTATTTTAGAAAAAAAAAATATAGAATTTTTCAATTCTAATGGTGATTCTGTAGAAAAAATAAATACCGATACCCCTAGAATATTGATTTTTGATTCGGGAGTTGGTGGTTTATCAGTATCTAAATATGTAGAGAATTTTTTTTTAGGTACTGACGTCGTTTATATTGCTGATAATAAGTTCTATCCTTATGGAAATAAGGATAGAACTTTACTACTAGAAAGAATAGAAGATTTGTTAGAGCAAGCAGTACAAGTATTTAAGCCAATTGGTTTAATTATTGCCTGTAATACAGCATCAACTTTATTGAGTAACAATTTTATAGAAAAACTAAAATTGCCTTGTATTAAAGTGCTTCCTCCTATTTTAGAAGCCTTTCAGATCTCTTCAAAAAAAAATGTTCTTCTGATTGCTACACCTAATACAATTAACAGTGAATATGTTAATAATATATGTGAAAAGTTAATTTATGATAAGTTCATCTTTAAAAAGTTAGGTTTAACAGAGCTGGTTAACTTTTCAGAGATGAAATCAAGAGGAATACTATTAAAAACCAATGACATAGAAAATTTAATACTAAAATCAATGACAAAAGAAGAGATTGATAATGTAGATGTAGTGATTTTAGGGTGCACTCACTTTCCTAATATTAAAGATGAATTAAAGTATATTTTTAAAAATGTTAATGAGTGGGTGGATCCTGCCTATGATGCCGTTAACTCCCTTTATCAAGCGATTAACCAAAGTAACTCTCAAAAGGGAATTCAGAAATTTTTATTCTTAACAGAACAAAGTAAGGCCGATAACTTTACTTTTCCATATTCATATAGTGGTTTTTTATAAAGATCTTCTAGGATAGTTAATTCGTGATAAATCAAAATATTGAAAATTATAAATGGACAGTGTTATTTATAGCTACGATAACTCAGGCATGTGCGTGTTTTTTTGTTCAAGGGATAGGTTCTATCGCTCCACTATTGCAACAACAGATGTCGTTATCTGCATTCCAAATTGGGTTACTAGTATCGTCTGCTCAACTTGCACCATTAGTTGGTTTACTAGTAGCTGGAGAATTACTTGATAGGTTTAATGAAAAGTACGTGGTAAGTATAGGTGTTTTCTTAGTTGGAATGACTCTATGTTTTACCCTATTTTTTGATAACTATTATGCGATTCTCATACTCTTATTTATTCTTGGGATTGGGTATAGTTCTGCGCAACCAGGTGGGGCCAAGTCTGTTTCTAATTGGTTTCCAAAAAGCCAGTTAGGTTTTGCTATGGGGATTAGACAAGCAGGATTACCTCTAGGAGGGGCTTTAGCAAGTTTAATCCTACCATTTTTGGCAATACGTTTTAATTGGCATTTCGCTTTCTTTGCTAGTGGATGCATTGCTATTTTTGGGGCTACACTTTTTTTTATCTTTTATAAAGATAAAGATCCGGAAGCAAAGAAAATACGGTACATTAATATTATATCGACTATCCGAAATAAAATGTTAATGGTTAAAGAGCCTGCGATGTTTAATATTATGTTGTCTGGGGCTTGTTTAACAGCCATTCAATATAGTGTGGTTATTTATCTAATTTCTTATTTTTATGAAGAACTAAAAATTTCTCCATCTATAGGTGCAACTTTATTATTCTCAGCTCTTGTTTCTGGGGTGGTAGGAAGAATAGCCTTAGCTGCTTGGAGTGATAGAACAAAAACAAATAGATATTTTCAAGTATTATGTTGCTTATTTTTCTCTTTAATTGGAATCACGATTTTATTTTTTATTAAAACTGATAGTTATTATTTTTTATTCCCATTAATGATCTTACTTGGTTTCTTTGGAGTAGGTTGGTATGGCCCTTGGGTAGCTTATATAGCAGACACAGCCCCTAAGGATAGGATGGGATTTGCTTTAGGTTTGGCTATGACTGCTAATCAAGTATCTGTGATTGTTATTGCGCCATTAGTAGGGATATTAAGAGATATTACAGGTAGTTATAACTTAAGTTGGATATTACTGATGCTTTTTACTTTCTTTGCTTTACTAACTACTTACTTTAGAAATAAAAAGGTATTAGCAAGCTAGTATAGGGTATAGTTATTGTATCTTTACTGTTTGTCATCAATGGTTGTATAAAAAGCACTTTAGGGTGCTTTTTATCCTTTATGATCACCAAACTGACCATTTGTAATAGAATATCTTTCAATTGTATGATATCTGTACCATCTTCATCACTTGATATAAAATAAATATTTTCTATAAGCATATAAATATTTAAATTTTTTAGATGATATAATTGAAGGCACTGATTGATTGTAGTCTAAAATGATGCAAAAGCATCGTTGAAGATTATGAATGTTTCTTCTATTTAAAAGAGGAAATACGGCTGTATTATTGGTCAGTGCGGCTGATTTGTATTCTGGTAAAATACCCATTATTATTATGTCTCTTCATTGATCCATAAGTGTTTTAATATAATAATTACGCTGGTTTTATTGTTTTTTAGAGTTAATAGTAAAGAGAAAAATTATCGATATAACTATTGAAGAGATAAATAATATTGTAAATCCAGCAATGATTTCTTCAATGCCAACACCTAAATAAATAGTATAAAAAAGGATGATCATAGTGATAAATACATAAATCCCTGATTGCATACCCAAAGTATAAAGAGAGTTTTTTGAATATAATCCTAGATAAGAGAAAAAAACAGGTTGCATAATAGTATTGGCTAAAAATACCATAATTGTGAATAGCAAATAGAGTATGCCAGAATTTACCATAATACTAAGCAAACAGAATCCGAGAGAAAATAATTGCATGATATTACCTATCATGATTCTTTTGGTTAAAAGTGCGGATTTCATGACTTTCATGATGCCAGTTGCACAGGGGAACCATATAATCAGTAATATGATATACATTTAAGTCATGTCAATATGTTCAAAATATTTTGTTCGCATTGCTGGCATAATCATTAGGGATAGAAAAAAGCAAACATTGATGATAACTAAACTGGAAAAGGCAAAGAAAATAACTAATTTATTGGTTGTTTTCACAGAATCTTTAATATCCTGTTTTTGTTTTTTTACATTATGGCTTTTAAAGCCAGTGAAATAGATAATTAAAGCAATAGAATAAATAAAAGCAGCAAAAAAATCTGCTGATGTACGGGAATTTAAACCTAAAAGAGAGAAAATAACGGGAATTAAAAATGGAAGGCTTAATAACGCCAGGCTTAAAATAGAAAAATCACTATTTGTTTTCTTTTCATTTCCTGCGGTTATAAGAATATTTCTTCCCATTATAACAATAAATCCACTTATTACCCCCCATAATATTCTATGCAGAGCATCCAACCAAACTGGAATAAGTGTTATCTCTCTTGCAAAGAGAATGCAGTTTATCGTTGCTAATAATAAGAAGAAGCCAAAAATATTTTTTTCAAAAAAAGCAATATTCATTTTTCGAATAAGGAAGGATATGGTCATACATCCCAGAGATAACCCTAATAAATAGGAAAAAACAGGAATATAAGCGTTTAAAATCATGCTTCCATCTTTAAGCACGGTATCTACCCAAATCATCAGGCCAGATGAGCCGGTAATATTTGCGGCACTTAATAGTATACTTAGCACAACAGCTCTATTGTTAAACATGGTGATGGTTTTCCTTATTTAGTGCTTATTTTTGCCATTCTATTAATCTCATTATGCTATTATTGATCTTGAAGAAAAGGATATAGTCATTTTTCATATTAATATCATCAACTAAAGTTGTTTAAAAAAGTGATTTTAACACTGAATTATTATTGATTAAATAACTTGATTTAAGACGACGTCTTTACGGCGGGGAGCAGTCACGATCCTGTTTACATGACAGAGTGAACTTAATAGTGGCAATATTTGATTTGATACGACGACTTAGCTGGTAAAGGTAATTATCCCTGATTTGGGAAGGGTTGAGTTTTCTGCTGTTGCCAGCGAGGATAACTAATAATTCCTTTAAAAAGAGATAATAAGTTATGGCAAAGATAGGTATTTTTGTTGGTACTGTTTATGGTAACGCGCTTGCTGTTGCAGAAGAAGCACAGCAGATCCTTGAACAACAAGGTCATGATGTAGAAGTCTTTGAAGAAGGGGAGCTGGAACAGTGGCAATCCTATCTTGATCAAATGGTTTTAGTTATCACTTCAACTACCGGGCAAGGGGATTTGCCCGATAATATTCAACCTCTTTATTATGCCTTGCGAGATGCACTGGGTTATCAGCCAGAATTACGCTATGGCGTGATCGCCTTGGGTGATAGCAGTTACGAAAATTTTTGTGGTGGTGGTCGCACTTTTGATGAGTTGCTACAAGAGCAAGGAGCAATAAGAATCGGTGAAGTTTTGATGGTGGATGCAGTGGAAGAAGCTGAACCGGAAGTTTTTGCTCAGCCTTGGATCAGGCAATGGGGAGAATTAATTGAATAATTACAATACACCGCTTATACCGAATAGGATATAAGCGGTGTAATTAATAGAACTGTTTTATTTACGGGTTAGTTTTTCCAGATCGGCTTCAATCTCAGCAATTTTGTTGGCAACAACGTGTTCAAGATGACGTAGGTCATCGAGGATTTTGTGTTTCAAATCGATTTCTACTTGGTCACGTTTGCAAATCTGATCCAACTCTTCAATCACATAACGCAGGTTGGTATTGATTTCGTTGATCTCTTTGTATCCTTGCTCTGCATTGTTTGCAGTCACAGTTTTGCGCTGGCGCGGATATTTGAATTTCACGCTTTTAGCAAAGAATTCACCTTTATCCTTACGAAAATAGATTTTCAGAATATCGTTGTTAGCTTCTTGACGCAGACTATAGCGGTCAATTTCTTCGGGATATGTGATCCCCAGACTCTTTAAGTTATCGTACATGGCACCACCTTAAGGGTATTTTTCCCAGTAGGTTATTCTATATGTCATTTTGAATCCGGATCGTCTCCGAATGCCTTACGTACTCTGTGTACGTTTCGGAGCGTGCACGTTGTCCGTATTCAGACTGCCTATATTAATAACACTAACTGAGGTCGGTAATGATGATAAAAAGCAAAAAAATAGCGGACTGATTTATTATCCGCTATTTTAAAGTTTAATCTATCGATCTGAGTAGTTCATTAATGCCCACTTTTCCTTGTGTTTTGGCATCCACTTTTTTGACAATGACAGCACAATACAGGCTGTAACTACCATCTTTTGATGGGAGGTTGCCAGAGACAACAACAGAACCCGCAGGGACTCGACCATAATGGATTTCTCCTGTTTCACGATCATAGATTTTGGTGCTTTGACCGATATAAACACCCATTGAAATCACTGAACCCTCTTCGACAATCACACCTTCTACAATTTCAGAACGGGCACCAATAAAGCAGTTGTCTTCAATGATGGTTGGGTTCGCTTGCAATGGTTCTAATACGCCGCCGATGCCGACACCACCAGATAAATGGACATTTTTACCAATTTGGGCACAGGAGCCGACGGTTGTCCAAGTATCTACCATTGTTCCTTCATCAACATAAGCGCCGATGTTGACATAGGAAGGCATCAGTACGCAGTTACGGGCAATAAAGGCCCCTTGACGTGCTGCCGCAGGAGGCACTACACGAAAGCCCTCTTTTTCAAATCTTGCCTGATCATAGTCAGAAAATTTCATCGGAACTTTATCGAAATAACGGCTTTCTGTGCCATCAATGATCTGATTTTCATTAATACGGAAAGAGAGCAGTACAGCCATTTTTAGCCATTGATGAGTGACCCACTGACCGTCAATTTTCTCTGCAACGCGCAGTTTTCCACGATCCAGCAGGTTGATGACTTGAGTAACAGCATCACGTGTTTCATGGTTGACTGTTGCTGGAGTAAGCGTTGCGCGGTTTTCAAATGCACTTTCGATAATGGATTGTAATTGCTGCATTGCATCGGTTCCTTGGTTATCGTCCGAATCATGGGCTTATACCCGTCATCTTTCAAGTTGCCTCTTTGTTGGCTGCACTCACTCACCCCGGTCACATCGTTCTCTATGCTCCCGGGGATTCGCTCCCTTGCCGCCGCGATGCATCTTGAAATCCATAGGGTATATATTGAGTTATATTTTATCCTTTGGATTTAGGGTTGCTGTCAACCTTTCTGATAATTCTTCTCTGACTTTTTTATTTAATGCTTTATGGTCCTTATCCGCCAGAACGAAAAAATCTTCGACACGTTCACCGATGGTGGTGATATGTGCACCATGCAGTGAAACCCCCATTTCGGCGAAAATATTACCGACCCTTGCCAGCAACCCCGGCTGATCCAGGGCAAATAGTTCCATATAGGTTCGTCGTTCGTTATGGGTAGGTAAGAAGGTGACTTTTGTTGGTACGTTGAAGTGACGCAGTTTGGTTGACAATTTTCGTGTTTTCGGTGTTTTGGTATGGGGAGCCAGAACAACTTGTAAAAGTGCGTTACGTATTATTTCATGGCGATCTGATGCTAAAGGATGACCATTGGGTTCCAGTACCACGAAAGTGTCCATTGTCATACCATCACGATTGGTAAAGATCTGAGCATGATGAACACTCAGGTTACGTCTATCCAGTTCGCCGACAACCGCCGCAAACAGGGAAGGACGATCTACGCTCCAGATAAAAATTTCTGTACCGCCGCGGGTTGGCTTGGTACTTATCAGGATCAGTGACTCTTGAGAATCATGTTGCACGAGATGATGGGCGTGCCAGGAAAGTTGTTTTGGCGTATGGCGAAGAAAATAATCTGCATGACAACGACTCCAAAGCTGATGAAGTTTCTGTTCGTTAATATTATCCTGGCGCAACAGAGCAAGTGCCTGAAAACGGTTATGACGGATGCGTTCCCGAAAATCTGGCGTATTTCCCTGGCGCAATTGATTCTCTGTAGAGAAATAGAGTTCCCGTAACAAACTCTGCTTCCAACTATTCCATAGGTTGACATTGGTGGCGCAGATATCAGCGACTGTCAGGCAGATCAGGTAACGTAACCGGGTTTCATTGAGGATTTGATGGGTAAATTGCTTGATGATTTCTGGGTCTTGAATATCTCGCCGTTGAGCTGTGACTGACATTAATAGATGATGACGAACTAGCCAGGCTACCAAATCAGCTTCTCGTGAGTTAAGCCCATGTTGCAGTGAAAACGCTAGCGCATCGTCAGCGCCAAGTTCAGAATGGTCGCCGGTACGCCCTTTGGCGATATCATGAAATAGTGCAGCAAGATGTAGAAGCTCTGGTTGAGGCAGACGAGGGTATAGCTCAACACAGAGTGGATGGGCTGGACGATTATTCTCATCGGCAAAACTTTCCAGTTTTCTCAGTACGCGGATAGTGTGTTCATCGACGGTATAGGCGTGAAACAGATCAAACTGCATCTGACCGACGATATTGCCCCAAAGCGGTGTGTAAGCGCCAAGGACACTGTGACGATGCATGGGCACAAATGCGCTTTCAACCGCCCTTGGGTGACGTAGGATATCCATAAAGATTTGGCGAGCTTCCGGTAATTCACATAATGGCTGAGACAGGTTGCGGCGTGCATAACGGAGGTGGCGTAATGTAGTAGAATAAATACCTTGAACTTCTTCATGTTCCGCCATGCGATAAAACATGCGCATAATAGCTGCGGGTTCTTTGATAAACAGGGTTTCATCGATGAGATCAATAAGTTGCCCCCGTAGCTGAAATTCACTATCCAGCGAGCGGGATTTTTCATTGGTTTCCAATGCCAGAATGGCTTCATCAAACAGTTGCAGTAGCATATTGTTAAGTTCGCTAACGCGGCGTGTCATCCGGTAGAAATCTTTCATCATTCGTTCTACCGGTTGATTACGTTCTCCGCGATAGCCTAGTAATTGAGCAATACTGAACTGGCGATCAAATAACAGGCGATTATCATAACGATTGACTACCAGATGAAGAGCAAAGCGGATACGCCAGAGGAAGCTTTGGCATTCATTTAATTCATTACGTTCTTCTACTGTCAGGAAACCAAAGTCGACCATTTCATCTATGGAGGTTGCACCAAAATGGCGGCGGGCAACCCATAGCAAGGTATGAATGTCTCGCAATCCTCCGGGGCTGCTTTTGATATCAGGTTCCAGGTTATAACTGGTGCTGTGATAGCGCTGATGGCGTTCGTGTTGTTCGACAATTTTGGCATCAAAGAATTCAGTGGAAGGCCAAAAACTATCACTGAAGGTATGTCGCTGTAATTGAAGAAAAATGGAGGGATCGCCACAAATTAACCGTGATTCGATTAAATTTGTCGCAATAGTCAGATCTGATAACCCTTCCAGCAAACACTCTTCAAGTGTGCGAACACTGTGGCCGACTTCTAGTCGGATATCCCATAGTAAAGTGATAAATTGCCCGACATTCTGAGCTTGAGGCGGTGTGAGTGGTTGTTCACTGAGTATCAGCACGTCAATGTCAGATAGCGGATGCAGTTCCCGCCGGCCATATCCGCCGACGGCAATCAATGAAAGTGATGAAATTTTATCAAATCCATAGGCATACCATAATTGCTGTAACAACTGGTCTATGTAATCACTGCGTGCAGAAATCAAGGCTTCTGCGGAAATACCCGCTTTAAATGCATGTTCCAGCCAAAGCTGAAATTCTTCGAGGTGCTGTTTCAACACGGGGTAGCGAAGATCTTCACTAGAAAAATCAGCGGGAGAAAGTGGTGGAATAGGGGCTTGAATTGTGGCGATATCTGCTGACATAAGTATAAACCTATGAGAAAGGCGAATCATAACAGTCAGATTACTGAGAAAGTAGGGTGTTGAACAAGGAGATATTGCGAGAGGAGATTAGGAGCCTTGTATGATTTCAACAAGGCTTCATCGTTTACTGTTTTAATTATTCATTTACTAATACTGAAGAAAGCGTTGGCTCTTCTTCTTTACGCAATGTCATGATTTCGCAGCCGTTATCAGTAACAACAATCGTATGTTCATACTGTGCAGACAGGCTGCGGTCCTTGGTTTTGACTGTCCAGCCATCTTTCATGGTACGGATGTGGTAGTCACCGGTGTTAACCATTGGCTCAATAGTGAAAGCCATCCCTTTTTGCAGAACAACACCACTATCATCTGCATCATAGTGCAGTACTTGTGGTTCCTCGTGGAAGCCTGCGCCGATGCCGTGACCGCAATATTCACGGACCACAGAAAAATCGTTGGCTTCAACAAATTGTTGGATGGCTCTACCAAGGGTGCGCAGACGAATGCCGGGTTTCACCATTTTCAAGGCTAGATAGAGGCTTTCCTGAGTGATGCGACACAGGCGCTCACCCTGAATGGTTGGTTTACCAACTATGAACATTTTTGATGTATCACCGTGGAAGCCCTCTTTGATGACAGTCACATCGATATTAACAATATCGCCATCTTTCAAGGTCTTATCATCACTTGGGATACCATGACACACTACGTCATTAACAGAGATACAAACAGATTTTGGGAAACCGTGATAGCCAAGGCAGGCAGAGACAGCCTGTTGTTTATTGGTAATGTGATCGTGACAGATACGATCTAATTCACCTGTTGTTACACCGGGTTTGACGTAAGGTTCAATAATTTCCAATACTTCTGCCGCCAGTCGACCGGCGACGCGCATTTTTTCAATATCTTCAGAGGTTTTAATTGAGATTGCCATGAAACTTGTCCATTCAAAGCCAGCGAATCTGCTGGTTGTCTGTTTTTCAACAAGGAAAAAATTATTGAACTAATGGTATCAGCCTACAGAATATCTGCCAATAACAGTTGGCAGCCCTATTTCCCTCGTTACCTTTATTTACCCATCAAGAATACCGTTCGTAACCGGGCTTTTCTTTTCACATTGAGCTATCAGAAAATGGCAACAAAGGTTGGTGTCTTAGGCGGGTTTATGGTATAAAGCGCGCCGGCGTTCTGTGTATTTGTCACTGAGGCAAAACAGAGTGGCGTTAAATATACTCACTGTGTAATAACACACACGGGTCGGCACATACACCGGGGTGCTCTCATGCAAAACATGCAGCTAAAGAGTCGGTGTTATGGGGCTCGTGGAGGCATAACCCCAACTTAATATTTTACAGAGGTTTACAATGGCAACTGTTTCCATGCGCGATATGCTGCAAGCGGGCGTTCACTTCGGTCACCAGACTCGTTACTGGAACCCAAAAATGAAACCATTCATCTTTGGTGCTCGTAACAAAGTGCATATCATCAACCTGGAAAAAACTGTTCCAATGTTCAACGATGCGTTAGCTGAATTGAACAAAATTGCTTCACGCAAAGGCAAAATTCTGTTTGTTGGTACTAAGCGTGCTGCGAGCGAAGCGGTTAAAGAATCAGCTCAGAACTGTGATCAATTCTTCGTTAATCACCGTTGGTTGGGCGGTATGCTGACTAACTGGAAAACCGTTCGTCAATCCATCAAACGTTTGAAAGATTTAGAAGCACAGTCTCAGGACGGTACTTTTGACAAACTGACCAAGAAAGAAGCGTTAATTCGTTCTCGTGAACTTGGTAAGTTAGAAAATAGTCTGGGCGGTATCAAAGATATGGGCGGCTTACCTGATGCTCTGTTTGTTATCGATGCTGAACATGAACACATTGCTATCAAAGAAGCAAACAATCTGGGTATCCCAGTATTCGCTGTTGTTGATACTAACTCTGATCCAGATGGTGTTGATTTCATCATCCCTGGTAATGATGACGCAATTCGTGCAGTAAAACTGTATCTAGGTGCTGTTGCTACTGCTGTTCGTGAAGGTCGTTCTCAAGATCTGGCTGTTCAGGCAGAAGAAAGCTTTGTAGAAGCTGAATAATAAGGCAAGCTCATTATTGAGCCCTTATTAACCAGGTATTGAAATATATTGGTTAGGGGGGCCTGTTATGGCCCCCTTTTACGTATCTGATATAAGCACTATCCATGCGGAATACTCTCTTCCTGCGGGATACATCGAGGAATAAAACAAATGTCTGGAATTACCGCTGCTTTGGTAAAAGAACTGCGTGAGCGTACTGGCGCAGGTATGATGGAATGTAAAAAAGCGCTGGTTGAAGCTAATGGTGATATCGAATTAGCGATTGACAACATGCGTAAATCAGGTCAAGCGAAAGCGGCTAAGAAAGCCGGCCGTGTTGCTGCTGAAGGTATCATCCTGGCGGAAGTGGCTGCTGATGGCAAATTCGGTGTTCTGGTTGAGCTGAACTGTGAAACTGACTTTGTTGCCAAAGATGCGGGTTTTATCGCTTTCGGTAAAGAAGTTATGGCAACAGTATTGGCTGATAAAATCTCTGATATTGAAATTCTGAAAGCTAAGTTTGAAGAGCAACGTACTACACTGGTTGCTAAAATCGGTGAAAACATTAACATTCGTCGCGTTTCTGTATTAGAAGGTGAACAACTGGGTACTTACCTGCATGGTGCACGTATCGGTGTTCTGGTTGCGGCTGAAGGCGCTAATGAAGAGCTGATTAAGCATGTGGCTATGCACATCGCTGCAAGCAAGCCAGAATATGTTAACCCAAGTGATGTACCGGCTGATGTTGTTGATCGTGAGCACCAAATCCAACTGGATATCGCAATGCAGTCTGGTAAGCCACGCGAAATCGCAGAGAAAATGGTTTCTGGCCGTATGAATAAATTCACCGGTGAGATTTCTCTGACAGGTCAGAATTTCGTGATGGATCCAAGCAAAACAGTTGGCGATCTGTTGAAAGAAAACAATGCTACAGTGACCAGTTTCATCCGTTATGAAGTGGGTGAAGGTATTGAGAAAGTTGAGACTGATTTCGCAGCAGAAGTTGCTGCAATGAGTAAATAGTCTTAATTTTTACAAACAGGGCCGCCAAATGGCGGTTCTGTTTTATCTAATCTAAACCGCCTATCCCAGTAGGTGTTGAGTTTTTGCATCTGGCCAGAATGGCCCGGATGTATGTAAATCCCCCAATATACTTTTCTGCTTAGGACAGAACATCATGGCAACCAATGCAAAACCCGTATATCAGCGTATCCTGCTTAAACTCAGTGGAGAAGCCCTGCAAGGTGCAGAAGGTTTTGGTATAGATGCCAGCGTGTTAGATCGCATGGCTCAGGAGGTCAAAGAACTGGTTGAGTTAGGCGTAGAAGTCGGTGTCGTCATTGGCGGTGGTAATCTGTTTCGTGGTGCTGGCTTGGCAGAAGCAGGGATGAACCGTGTAGTCGGCGACCACATGGGCATGTTGGCAACAGTGATGAATGGTCTGGCAATGCGGGATGCATTACATCGCGCCTATGTGAACGCCCGTCTAATGTCTGCGATTCCTTTAAATGGCGTTTGCGATAACTATAGTTGGGCAGAAGCAATTAGTTTATTACGTCATGGTCGTGTTGTTATTTTCTCTGCGGGTACCGGCAATCCGTTCTTTACTACAGATTCGGCAGCGTGTTTGCGTGGTATTGAGATTGAAGCAGATGTTGTGCTAAAAGCAACTAAAGTAGATGGTGTTTACTCGGCTGATCCGGCTAAAGATTCGGAAGCGGTATTGTTCGATAAGCTCTCTTATCAGCAGGTATTAGAGCGTGAATTGAAAGTGATGGATTTGGCGGCATTCACGTTGGCTCGTGATCACAGCTTACCCATTCGTGTATTTAACATGAATAAGCCGGGAGCGTTGCGTCGTGTGGTCATGGGGGAAAATGAAGGCACCCTGATTTTTCACGAGTAATGTTCAAAGACACCAGAGGTGTTTGGCGGTATGATGAGTCGCCTGATACGCCAAATTTAACAAACATGGCCATAATAGCTTATGGCTTTAAAACAACCAGTTCCCAAGGGTTTGTAACGTGATTAATGAAATCAAAAAAGACGCACAAGACCGTATGGAAAAGAGCGTCGAAGCACTTAAAAACCAAATCAGTAAGGTTCGTACTGGCCGAGCTTCTCCTAGTCTGCTGGATGGTATCATTGTTGAGTATTATGGTGCACCAACGCCTTTGCGTCAGCTTGCTAACGTCATCGCTGAGGATGCACGTACCTTGGCTATCACGGTATTTGATCGTACTATGACGCCGGCGATTGAAAAGGCAATCATGGCTTCTGATTTAGGGCTGAATCCATCTTCTGCGGGGACAACAATCCGTGTTCCTTTGCCACCATTGACAGAAGAGCGCCGTAAGGATCTGATTAAGGTAGTTCGTGGCGAAGCTGAGCAGGGGCGTGTCTCTGTGCGTAATATTCGTCGTGACGCTAACGACAAAATCAAAGCACTGCTGAAAGACAAAGAGATCAGTGAAGATGATGAGCGTCGTGCGCAGGATGATATTCAAAAGCTGACGGATAATTTCATCAAAAAAGTTGATGAAGCTTTAACGAAGAAAGAAGAAGAACTGATGGAGTTCTAATCTCTTTCATGAGATACATCAAGCGCTGCTGTCGTGCGGCGCTATTTTTATTCGGCATTTCTCTGAAGTCATGGGCGTTCATAGCCAGGCAAATCAGACAAGTATCAATACACATCAAATAAAACAATTCAGAGCATCAGTATGAAAAGGTTGACCATCCTTGGTTCCACAGGTTCCGTGGGCAAAAGTACACTTACTGTAGTTCGCAATAATCCTGATAAATTCAAAGTAACAGCGCTTGCCGCTGGAAAAAATATCCAGGTTATGACTGAGCAATGTCTGGAGTTTCGGCCTCAATATGTTGCAATGGCGGACGAAGTTTCTGCAAAAGAGTTGCGTCAGTTGCTTATTGAACAAGGTTGTAAAACCGAGGTATTTTTCGGGGAACAGGCTGCGTGTGATTTGGCTGCTTTGAATGATATTGATCAGGTTATGTCTGGGATTGTTGGTGTGGCTGGTTTATTGCCAACACTGGCAGCCATCCGGGCGGGTAAACAGATTTTACTTGCTAATAAAGAGTCGCTGATCACCAGCGGTCGGTTTTTTATGGATGCGGTGGCGAAACATAATGCTCAATTATTACCCATTGACAGTGAGCATAATGCTATTTTCCAGAGCTTACCTGAGGTAATACAACGAAACCTTGGGCGCGGAGATCTAAAACAACATGGAATTGCTAATATCATTCTGACAGGATCTGGTGGGCCTTTTCGTCATACCCCTTTGGAGCAATTAGCTTTTGTAACACCGGACCAGGCTTGTGCTCATCCGAATTGGTCGATGGGGCGTAAGATTTCGGTAGATTCTGCGACAATGATGAATAAGGGCCTGGAATATATTGAGGCGTGTTGTCTGTTCAATGCATCTGGTGCGGAAATGGAAGTGGTAGTCCATCCTCAGTCAGTCATTCACTCTATGGTCCGTTATCAGGATGGCAGCGTTATTGCTCAATTAGGAACACCGGATATGTGTACACCAATTGCCTATGCAATGGCATACCCAAATCGTATTGCTTCTGGTGTTGAACCTCTTGATTTTTATTCTTTAGGTACACTGACGTTCTCGAAACCAGATTATGAACGGTATCCATGTTTGAAACTGGCTATTGAAGCTTGCCACGCAGGTCAGGCTGCAACGACGGCGTTGAATGCAGCGAATGAAGAAATCGTTAAGATTTTTTTACAAAATGGAATCTCTTTCACAGATATTGCAATTATAAACCGGCAGGTTGTAGAAAAACTAAATTTGCCGGAACCTCAGAGCATTGAGGAAGTCTTACAGATTGATAAGCTCGCGAGAGATTTAGCGATAAAGACTATTCGTTCATTTATCAGATAGTCTTTGATTGGCAAATGGGTATTTGTCCGCATTTTTACCTGATGGTATAGTTTGCGTATAACTGTTGGTTGATATAATTAACGGTTCAGATTTTGGAAGTTCTCTTCCAGATAATTAGGCTTTTACCCAGGCCGTGGATACCAGACACGGCTTTTTTATGTTTGGATGCCCGAACTTGTAAGAGAATTACCCTGACCAGCAAAGGATTAATTGAGTGATATTATCCAGCGATCATCATCAGAACGATTTATCGTCATTATTACCTAAACATGTTGCCATTATTATGGATGGTAACGGCCGTTGGGCAAAGAAACGAGGGAAATTAAGAGTCTTTGGTCATCGTGCAGGGATTAAAGCGGTACGTAGTGCGGTGAGTTTCTCGGCTAAACATAAAATTGAGTCACTGACGTTGTACGCTTTCAGTAGTGAAAACTGGAATCGGCCGGAACAAGAAGTCAGCTCTTTAATGGAATTATTTATTTTTGCACTAGATAGCGAAATCAAAAGTTTACATAAGCATAATATTAGATTATCTGTTATTGGTGATATCAGCCGGTTCAGTGAGCGTTTACAGGATCGAATCCATCGCTCAGTTAAGTTGACCGCTAATAATACGGGTCTGCAACTTAATATTGCTGCAAATTATGGTGGTCGTTGGGATATTGTTCAAAGTGTTCAAAAAATTGCTCAGCAGATTAAGGATAATTCCCTTGAGCCACAGGATATTACTGAAGAATTAGTTAATAATTATATGAATCTAAGCCAGCAGCCTCAGGTTGATTTGGTCATCAGAACCGGAGGTGAACATCGTATCAGTAATTTTTTGTTATGGCAGATAGCTTATGCAGAATTCTATTTTACCGATATACTCTGGCCTGATTTTGATGAAAACGTTTTTGAAGGTGCAATTAATGCCTTTGCCAAAAGAGAACGCCGGTTTGGCGGAACAATACCAGACGATGCCGATGTGGGATCATAGGAGGAACTCTTGCTGAAGTACCGCCTTATAACGGCTGTGATATTAATCCCTCTTGTAATTGCCGCTCTGTTTTTGCTGCCACCAGTAGCGTTTGGGCTGGTGATTATTGCTGTTTCAGTCCTTGCTGCATGGGAATGGGGGCAATTCGCTGGCTTATTTAGCCAAAAGAAACGGGTTATTTTGGCAGTTCTGTTTGCTATTGGTTTATTGGCTTTACAATATACTCTGCCAGATTTCACTGATTTGATTGGACAACCACAAATCACTTTTATCCTATGGGGGGGAATGATTTGGTGGATTGTCGCGACGCTTTTGGTTGTTACCTATCCTTCTTCCGCTGCAATTTGGACGAGATCCATTTTATTGCGCCTTTTGTTTGGTGTCCTGACATTAGTGCCGTTTTATTGTGGAATGATGGTGTTACGGACTCAGGGATATGATGATAATTCATATTATGGTGCATGGTGGTTACTGTATGTCATGTTGCTAGTATGGGGAGCGGATTCTGGTGCTTATCTCTTCGGACGTACTTTAGGTAAACGTAAAATGGCACCGAAAGTTTCTCCAGGAAAAACGCTGGAAGGATTAATGGGGGGGTTAATGACAGCGGCCATTATTTCATGGTTGTTTGGGGAATATGCTCCAGTACCTGCAATGCCTGAAAAACTCATGTTGTGTTCTGCTATTGTTGTTATCGCTTCTGTATTTGGTGATTTGACTGAGAGTATGTTCAAACGTGAATCGGGTATTAAGGATAGCAGCCAGCTAATTCCGGGACATGGCGGTGTTATGGATCGTATTGATAGCCTGACGGCTGCGATCCCTGTTTTTACTGGCCTAATATTGCTGGTATTTTGATCTCTATGTTTGACGGCGTTTGAAGAATATGATGGGAATTCTCTGGAATTTGGCGGCTTTTATTATTGCGCTAGGGATATTGATCACTGTGCATGAGTTTGGTCATTTTTGGGTGGCCAGAAAGTGTGGTATTCACGTTGAACGTTTCTCCATTGGTTTTGGTAAAGCTCTATGGCGGCGTACAGATCGTCAAGGAACTGAATATGTTATAGCCCTTATTCCACTGGGGGGATATGTGAAAATGCTTGATGAGCGTGTTTCACCTGTTTCTCCTGAACATTGTCATATGGCATTCAATAATAAAACACTTGGTCAGCGTGCTGCGGTGGTCAGTGCCGGGCCAATTGCTAACTTTTTATTGGCGGCGGTGGTTTATTGGTTGGTGTTTATTATTGGTGTGCCGGCAATACGTCCTGTTGTTGCGGATATCAAACCAGACTCTATCGCTGCGCAAGCAAATATTTCATCAGGAATGGAACTAAAATTCATAGATGGTATCGAAACGCCTGATTGGAATGCAGTTCGTTTTGCTCTGGTAGGCAAGATAGGTGACGATAACATGACCGTTCAGGTTATTTCTCCAGGCTCATCACATCCGGTGGAGAAAATTCTGGATTTGCAGCAATGGAGCTTTGATCCGGATAAGCAGGATCCTGTGTTGTCACTAGGGATTATGCCTGTCGGTCCTCGTTTGGATTCTCTGGTGGAAAAAGTTATCCCTGGCTCCGCAGCAGAAAAAGCGGGTTTGCAAAAGGGGGATAGGATAGTTAAAGTCGGTGACCAGGAAATAGATGCTTGGCATACTTTTACATCCTTTGTCAGCAATAATCCGAATGTCCCGCTGGAACTTTCCGTGGATCGGGATGGTCATATTATTTCTCGCTCTATGACGCCGGAAGCAAGACAACAATCTGGTGGCAGGAAAGTTGGTTTTGCCGGTGTGGAACTGCGAGTTGTGCCATTAGCCGATGAATATAGAATCGTTCAGCAATATGGGCCTTTCTCTGCAATGTATCAGGCAGGAGATAAGACTTGGCAACTGATGCGATTAACTGTCAGTATGATTGGTAAGCTGATCGTTGGTGATGTGAAAATTAACAACCTGAGTGGGCCGATCTCTATCGCTAAAGGGGCGGGGGTGTCGGCAGATTCCGGCTTGGTGTATTATTTGATGTTTTTGGCGCTAATAAGTGTCAATCTTGGGGTTATTAATTTGATCCCATTACCCGTGTTAGATGGTGGACACTTGCTCTTCTTGTTTATCGAAAAGATAAAAGGTGGGCCAGTTTCCGAGCGTGTACAAGACTTCAGCTATCGCATTGGTACCATAGTACTGGTGTTATTGATGGGGCTTGCACTTTTCAATGATTTCTCCCGTTTTTAAAGCGGAAGACTAGTTAGGAAGACGCATTACAACGATGGCGATGAAAAAGTTACTCATAGCGTCGCTGCTGTTTGGCAGCGCCACTGCATACGGTGCAGACGGATTCGTAGTTCAGGACATTCATTTTGAGGGTCTTCAACGCGTCGCCGTAGGTGCAGCATTACTGAATATGCCAGTTCGCGTAGGTGATACGGTCAGCGATGAAGATATTGGTCGAACCATTCATGCACTATTTGCTACTGGTAACTTTGAAGACGTTCGTGTCCTGCGTGATGGCAATACACTTATTGTTCAGGTAAAAGAACGGCCGACTATTGCTAGCATCACTTTCTCCGGCAATAAATCGGTGAAAGATGACATGTTGAAACAAAATCTTGAGGCATCTCATGTTCGGATCGGAGAAGCCCTTGACCGCACGATGTTGTCCAATATCGAAAGAGGATTGGAGGATTTCTATTACAGTGTGGGTAAATACAACGCCAGTGTAAAAGCGGTTGTTACGCCACTTCCACGTAACCGTGTCGATTTAAAATTGGTTTTCGCTGAAGGTGTTTCGGCAAAAATCCAGCAAATTAACATTGTTGGTAATAAATCATTTTCTTCTGATGAGTTATTGAATCGTTTCCAACTTAGAGATGATGTGCCGTGGTGGAATCTGACCGCCGATCAGAAATATCAGAAACAAAAATTGACTGGTGACCTTGAAGCATTGCGCAGTTTTTACCTTGATCGCGGTTATGCCCGTTTTAACATTGATTCGACTCAGGTCAGTTTGACGCCAGATAAAAAAGGTATTTATGTCACGATAAATATAACTGAAGGTGATCAATACAAAATATCAGGTATTGACCTGAACGGTAATATGGCGGGTTATCAGTCTGAAATTACTAAACTGGCTGCCATTGAGCCTGGATCCCTGTATAACGGGACTCAGGTGACTAAAATGGAGAATGACATCAAGAATTTGCTTGGTCGCTATGGTTATGCTTACCCACGAGTGATGACGCAACCTGAAATCAATGATCAAGACAAGACAGTAAAACTGCATGTCAATATTGATGCAGGTAACCGTTTCTATGTTCGTAAAATTCGTTTCTCTGGTAATGACACGACTAAAGATTCCGTTCTGCGTCGTGAAATGCGTCAGATGGAAAGATCATGGTTAGGAAGTGATCTGATTGAACTGGGTAAAGAGCGCCTTAACCGTTTGGGTTATTTCGAAACGGTAGATGTTGAAACTCAGCGTGTACCAGGCAGCCCTGATCAGGTAGATGTTGTTTATAAAGTTAAAGAACGTAATACCGGCTCTTTGAACTTTGGTGTTGGTTTTGGTACAGAAAGTGGCGTGAGTTTCCAGATTGGTGCTCAGCAAGATAACTGGCTAGGTACAGGTAATTCTGTGGGGGTTAATGCTAGTAAGAACGATTATTCAACCTATGCAGAGCTTTCCTTCACTGATCCGTACTTCACGGTTAATGGTGTGAGTCTTGGTGGTCGGGTATTCTACAACGATTTCAGGGCTGATGATGCTGAATTATCCGGCTATACTAACCAAAGCTACGGTATAGATGGTTTCCTCGGTTTTCCGATTAATGAAAATAACTCTCTGCGTTTTGGATTAAATTATGTTCATAATTCGCTGTCTGATATGCTTCCGCAGGCTGCAATGTGGCGTTATCTGAATTCCATGGGAGAGAAACCAGATTATAAAAGTAAAGCTGAGTTCAAAGCAGATGATTTTGCTTTAAGTATGGGATGGACATATAACAACCTTGACCGTGGCTTCTTCCCAACATCCGGTGTGAAATCGACTCTGAATGGTAAAGTGACTATTCCTGGTTCGGATAACGAATTCTATAAAGTGACTTTTGATACCTCTGCGTATTATCCGATTAATGACGATCGTACTTGGGTGATTTTGGGGCGCAGTCGTTTAGGTTATGGTGATGGATTAGGTGGTAAAGAGTTACCATTCTATGAAAACTTTTATGCAGGTGGCTCCAGTACGGTTCGTGGTTTCCGTTCTAACAATATCGGTCCTAAAGCGATTTATATGAATGGAAAAGATGACCCTAAGAAAGATAGCCCATCTCGTGATGCCGTGGGGGGGAACGCAATGGCGGTAGCCAGCCTTGAGTTGATTACGCCGACGCCATTCCTTGATAGTAAGTATTTGAATTCTGTCCGAACTTCATTCTTTATTGATTCAGGTACGGTTTGGGATACCAATTGGAATGATTCTGCTGCGATGAAGAGCAGAGGTATACCTGATTACGGTAAACCAGGTAATATCCGTGTTTCGGCGGGTATTGCATTGCAATGGATGTCTCCTTTAGGTCCGCTGGTGTTCTCTTATGCTAAGCCGATCAAAGACTACGAAGGTGATAGATCGGAGCAATTCCAATTTAATATTGGCAAAACCTGGTGATAATGTGTTTTTATCTTATTATTGATAGAGCAATCTCTGAAATCGTAGGTTTCAGAGCATTAACTAAGTTTTCCAATAGGTTACAGATAGCGTGGTTTAAGGAGTTTATAGTGAAAAAATTGTTGTGTGCAGCAAGCTTTGGTATTGCATTAGCTTTCTCTGTTGGTGCTCAGGCAGCAGACAAAATTGCCGTTGTAAATGTTGGTGAGATTTTCCAGCAGCTGCCAGCCCGCGAAGCTGTTGTGAAGCAGTTAGAAAATGAGTTTAAAAACCGCGCATCTGAATTGCAACGGATGGAAACTGACTTGCAGTCCAAGATCCAAAAATTACAGCGTGATGGCTCCACTATGAAATCCAGTGAGCGTACTAATCTGGAAAAAGAGGTGATGGCTAAGCGTGAAGAATTTGCCAAAAAAGCCCAAGCTTTTGAACAAGATCATCGTCGTCGCGAGATGGAAGAACGCAACAAAATTCTAAGTCGTATTCAGGACGCAATCAAAGTCGTTGCTGGCAAAGAAGGCTATGATGTTGTTATTGATGCGAATGCTGTTGCTTATTCAGTATCTGGCAAAAATATTACTGTAAGTGTATTGAAACAGGTTAAATAATAGATGTTTTCAATTCGATTGGCTGATTTAGCTCAGCGGTTGAATGCACAATTACATGGTGATGGCGATATTGTTATCACCAGTATTGCACCAATGCATTCGGCCAATAGCGAACAGATCACTTTTTTGTCTGACAGTCGTTACCGTGAACGTTTAAGTGAATGTCAGGCTGCCGCCGTTGTTCTCCAGGCGTCAGATCTTCCTTATTGCAATATTCCAGCGTTGGTTGTCGCCAATCCTTATCTGGCATATGCCTATATGGCTCAGATTATGGATACAACACCAGTTCCCGCACAAGATATTCACCCTTCTGCGGTGATTTCACCTCAGGCAATTTTGGGTAAAAACGTTGCTATCGGAGCCAATGCGGTTATCGAATCTGGCGTTGTTCTTGGCGACAATGTTGTTATCGGTGCAGGCTGCTTTATTGGTAAAAATACGCGTATTGGCGCGGGAAGTCGTCTTTGGGCTAACGTCTCTGTTTATCATAATGTTGAAATGGGTGAACAGTGTTTGATTCAGTCAGGAGCAGTGATCGGGTCTGATGGTTTTGGCTATGCGAATGATCGTGGCAAGTGGGTTAAAATCCCTCAATTAGGTTCAGTCATTATTGGTGACCGAGTTGAGATTGGTGCCTGTACAACTATCGATCGAGGAGCTTTGGATAATACCATTATTGGTCATGGCGTCATTATCGATAACCAGTGTCAGATTGCTCATAATGTTATCATTGGTGACAATACGGCGGTTGCTGGCGGTGTGATCATGGCCGGTAGTCTGAAAATTGGTTGTTACTGTATGATTGGTGGCGCCAGTGTAATTAATGGACATATGGAAATCTGTGATAAGGTAACAGTCACGGGGATGAGTATGGTGATGCGTCCTATCACTGAACCTGGTGTATACTCTTCTGGAATTCCGGCACAACCAAATAAAGTTTGGCGTAAGACGGCAGCTTTAGTCATGAATATCAATGAAATGAATAAACGTCTTAAGTCAATGGAGAGTAAGCTGGAAGACGAAAACGAGTAATTGCACTATATTTAATTGTACTATATTTAATTGCACTATATTTTTGGTTGTGTCTTATTTTTGCGGCCTGCCTGGGAACTCTGGATTTGGGGTTTAAGCGGGCCGTGTCGTTAATACAATTAGTCCTTTTGACAGGAAGAGTATTTAGATGAGTGATAATCATACTCTGCACATTGAAGAAATTTTAGATCTACTTCCACATCGTTATCCGTTTTTATTAGTGGATCGCGTGCTTGATTTTGAGGAAGGTAAATTCTTACGTGCAGTAAAAAACGTATCTTTTAACGAACCCTTCTTTCAGGGGCATTTTCCTGGCAAACCTATTTTCCCAGGCGTTCTGATCCTTGAAGCTATGGCACAGGCCACCGGAATTCTGGCATTTAGGAGTGTGGGCAAGCTAGAGCCAAATGAGCTCTATTATTTTGCCGCTATCGATGGTGCTCGCTTTAAACGCCCGGTAGTGCCTGGGGATCAAATGATATTAGAAGTAGAATTTATTAAGGAGCGTCGAGGGGTTGCGCGCTGTAGAGGCGTAGCGAAAGTCGATGGAGAAATAGCTTGCGAAGCAGAAATGATGTGTGCTCGCCGTCGTGAGGTTTAGTCCATGATTGATGAAACCGCTTATATACATCCTAGCACTATTGTAGAAGATGGTGCGGTTATTGGTGCCAATGTTCGTATTGGGCCGTTTTGCTGTATTGGCTCTCAGGTTGAAATTGGCGAAGGTACAGAGCTGAAGTCTCATGTTGTTGTCAATGGAATAACCAAAATCGGCCGTGATAACCAGATTTTTCAATTTGCTTCTATTGGCGAAATGAATCAGGACTTGAAATATCACGGTGAACCAACCCGAGTTGAAATTGGTGATCGTAATCGTATTCGAGAAAGTGTCACCATTCATCGAGGCACTGTGCAGGGTGGCGGTGTAACAAAAATCGGTAATGATAATTTGTTGATGATTAATGCCCATATTGCTCATGACTGTATTGTCGGTGATCGTTGTGTCATTGCTAATAATGGTACTTTGGGGGGGCATGTTATCCTGGGTGATTATGTTATCATTGGTGGTATGAGTGCGATTCATCAGTTTTGTCAGATTGGCTCTCATGCTATGGTGGGCGGGTGTTCCGGTGTGGTACAGGATATTCCGCCATACGTTATTGCTCAGGGGAATCATGCAACACCTTTTGGCACTAATGTTGAAGGCCTGAAACGCCGTGGTTTTGATAAAGATTCATTGAATGCAATTAGAAATGCGTACAAGATTTTGTATCGTAACGGAAAAACGTTAGAAGAAGCACAACAAGAAATTGCTGAGCTGGCTGAAAATAATCAGCATGTAAAAATCTTCAGCGATTTTCTGGCAAATTCTACCCGTGGCATTGTCCGTTAAGTAGATGAAGGATACCCCTTTGGCTACCATTTCTTCTATTGATAGTCTGCGTCCGTTGACTATTGGATTAATCACCGGAGAGACCTCCGGTGATATCCTTGGTGCAGGTTTAATTCGTGCATTAAAAGCTAAAGTACCTAATGCCCGTTTTGTTGGTGTGGCAGGCCCTCTTATGCAGGCTGAAGGTTGTGAAGTCTGGTATGAGATGGAAGAGCTAGCAGTAATGGGGGTTGTCGAAGTTCTCGAACGTTTGCCTCGTTTACTGAAAATACGTAAGGATCTGACAACCCGTTTCACGGAGCTGAAACCTGATGTGTTTGTGGGCATCGATGCACCGGATTTCAATATTACCTTGGAAGGTCGGTTAAAACAGCGAGGCATCCGCACCATTCATTATGTTAGTCCGTCGGTATGGGCTTGGCGCCAGAAACGCGTTTTCAAAATTGGTAAAGCCACAGATATGGTTCTGGCTTTCTTACCTTTTGAAAAAGCGTTTTACGATAAGTTTAATGTTCCGTGCCGGTTTATTGGACATACCATGGCGGATGCTATGCCATTGCAACCCAATAAAGCGGCGGCACGTGAACTATTAGGTATTCTGCCAGAGTCTGTTTGCTTGGCTTTATTACCGGGGAGTCGCCATTCTGAGGTTGAGATGCTGAGTGCGGATTTTCTTAAAACTGCTCAGTTATTGAAGCGAAACATACCTGAACTGCATGTATTTGTGCCGTTGGTGAATGCTAAACGGCGTGAACAATTTGAGCGCATTAAGCAAGAAGTTGCGCCAGAGCTGAATGTTCATCTTGTGGATGGCAAAGCGAGAGAAATCATGATCGCAAGTGATGCCGCACTTTTGGCCTCTGGTACTGCTGCTCTGGAATGTATGCTGGCAAAATGTCCAATGGTAGTTGGTTATCGGATGAAGCCATTGACTTTCTGGTTGGCAAAACGCTTGGTAAAAACGCCTTATGTTTCATTGCCTAACTTATTATCCGGTGAAGAGTTAGTTAAAGAATTATTGCAGGAAAAATGTCAACCGCAAAAACTTGCAGATGAGTTGTTGCCGTTACTACAAGGCAGTGAAAAAGTTGAAGCATTGAAACAGACATTTTTACATTTGCATGAAAGCATTCGTTGTAATGCTGACGAACAGGCAGCACAAGCCGTGTTGGAATTGGCAGGAAAATGATGGAATTTATATATCCTCAGGCAAGTCTGATTGCTGGAGTTGATGAAGTTGGTCGAGGTCCATTAGTGGGTGCGGTTGTGACTGCGGCTGTTATTTTAGATCCATTACAGCCGATAGTTGGTTTGACTGATTCTAAAAAACTTAGTGAAAAACGCCGCGAAGCACTTTATCTGGAGATCACAGAAAAAGCATTGTGCTGGAGCTTGGGGCGTGCAGAACCGGCAGAAATTGATCAATTGAATATCCTGCATGCAACTATGCTTGCGATGCAAAGGGCTGTGGCTAATTTGCCTATTTCTCCTGAATATGTGCTGATTGATGGTAACCGTTGCCCTAAATTACCTATGCCGGCACAAGCGGTGATAAAAGGTGATGGACTGGTTGCTGAAATCAGTGCCGCTTCTATTGTGGCGAAAGTTACCAGAGATCGGGAAATGGCTGAACTTGATCAACTGTTTCCTGAATATGGATTTGCGAAGCATAAAGGCTACCCGACGGCATTTCATTTAGAAAAGTTGGTTCAGTTGGGAGCGACAGAACATCATCGTAAAAGTTTTGCGCCGGTTAAGAGAGCAATTGGCTTTAAATAAACTTGTTGACTGAATACAGCAATTCTTCAAATTAATATCATCTGGATAAATATATGGCCGAACCCCGTTTTGTGCACTTACGTGTTCACAGCGACTATTCAATGATTGATGGCTTAGCCAAAACCAGCCCTTTAGTGAAAAAGGTTGCGCAATTAGGTATGCCGACTTTTGCGATCACTGATTTTACTAATTTGTGTGGGCTGGTGAGATTTTACGGCAGTGCTCATGGAGCAGGAATAAAACCGATTATTGGTGCTGATTTTTATGTAGAAAGTGAACTGCTTGGTGATGAGCACGCTAGCCTGACCATTCTTGCGCGCAATAATACGGGTTATCATAACTTGACATTGCTGATATCAGAGGCTTATCAGAAGGGATATGGTGCGATTGGTCCGACAATTAAACAGGAATGGCTGATAAACCATAAAGAAGGACTAATTCTGCTCTCCGGTGGTCGTATGGGGGATGTGGGTAAATTCCTGCTACGTGGTAATCAGGTTATGGTGGACCAATGCCTTGAATTTTATCAGGAACATTTTCCCGGCTGTTATTATTTGGAGCTGATCCGTACTGGCCGTGCAGATGAAGAAAGTTATCTTCATGCGGCGGTTGCATTGGCAACGGAAAAAAGCCTGCCTGTTGTTGCAACTAATGACGTTTGTTTCATTGATAGCGAAGATTTCGATGCTCATGAGATTCGCGTAGCGATTCATGATGGCTATACCTTGGCTGACCCTAAACGTCCGAAAAATTACAGTCCTCAGCAATATTTGCGTAGTGAACAGGAAATGTGTGAGCTATTCGCTGATATTCCTGAAGCGCTGGAAAACAGTGTAGAAATTGCTAAGCGCTGTAATGTCACTATTCGCCTTGGTGAATATTTCCTGCCGCAATTCCCCACGGGAGAAATGAGTACCGAAGATTATCTGATAGATAGATCTAAACAAGGGTTGGAAGAACGTTTAGCATTTCTCTATCCGGATCCTAAAGTACGCGCAGAAAAACGTCCTGAATATGATGAGAGACTCGATATTGAACTTCGGGTTATCAACCAGATGGGATTCCCGGGCTACTTCCTGATTGTGATGGAATTCATTCAGTGGTCGAAAGACAACGGTGTTCCTGTTGGTCCTGGACGTGGTTCGGGAGCAGGTTCTCTGGTGGCTTATGCCTTAAAAATAACCGATCTCGATCCTTTGGAATTTGATCTGCTCTTTGAACGATTCCTTAACCCTGAACGTGTTTCCATGCCCGATTTTGACGTCGATTTTTGTATGGAAAAACGCGATCTAGTGATTGATCATGTGGCTGATATGTATGGTCGTAATGCCGTATCTCAGATCATTACATTCGGTACAATGGCAGCGAAAGCGGTAATTCGGGATGTTGGCCGTGTGCTAGGACATCCATACGGATTTGTTGATAGGATTTCCAAATTGATACCGCTTGATCCCGGTATGACGTTGGAAAAAGCATTTGCCGCGGAGCCACAACTTCCTGAAATCTATGAAGCGGATGAGGAAGTTAAAGCACTGATAGATATGGCGCGTAAATTGGAAGGTGTCACTCGTAATGCAGGGAAACACGCGGGTGGGGTGGTTATCGCTCCAACTAAGATCACCGATTTTTCGCCTCTCTATTGTGACCCGGAAGGTTTGAACCCGGTTACTCAGTTTGATAAAAACGATGTGGAATATGCAGGGTTGGTGAAATTTGACTTCCTCGGACTGAGGACACTGACCATTATCAACTGGGCATTGGAGATGATCAACGCGCGTAGAGCGAAGAAAGGTCTAGAGCCGATTGATATTGCAGCGATTCCGCTAAACGATGTTAAAAGCTTTGATATGTTGCAACGTGCTGAAACAACAGCGGTATTTCAGCTTGAATCCCGTGGTATGAAGGATCTGATTAAACGTCTGCGTCCCGATTGCTTCGAAGATATGATCGCGCTTGTCGCTTTATTCCGTCCAGGTCCCTTGCAATCAGGCATGGTGGATAACTTCATTGACCGCAAACATGGCCGGGAAGAGCTCTCATACCCAGATATACAGTGGCAGCACGAATCTTTACAGCCTGTGTTGGAGCCAACTTACGGCATCATCCTTTATCAAGAACAAGTGATGCAGATTGCTCAGGTGCTGGCGGGATATACTCTCGGTGGTGCAGATATGCTCCGACGGGCGATGGGTAAGAAAAAGCCGGAGGAGATGGCTAAGCAGCGTTCTGTCTTTGAAGAAGGTGCAAAGAAACTGGGTGTTAATGGCGAACTGGCAATGAAAATCTTTGACCTGGTAGAGAAGTTTGCCGGTTATGGATTTAACAAATCTCACTCTGCTGCGTATGCCTTGGTTTCTTATCAGACTTTATGGTTGAAAGCGCATTACCCGGCTGAATTCATGGCTGCGGTAATGACTGCTGATATGGATAATACAGAAAAAGTCGTTGGGTTGATTGATGAATGCTGGCGCATGGGGCTGAAAATCTTACCACCTGATATTAATAGTGGCTTGTATCATTTCCACGTTAATGATGACGGGGAGATCGTATATGGAATCGGCGCAATTAAAGGGGTAGGTGAAGGGCCGATTGAAGCGATCATCGAAGCTCGTCAGAAAGAGGGTTATTTTAGAGAACTGTTTGATTTATGTGCCCGCGTTGACACCAAGAAGTTAAATCGCCGAGTGATGGAAAAACTGATCATGTCAGGGGCATTTGACCGTTTAGGGCCGCACCGTGCAGCACTGATGTCCTCGTTGGAAGATGCGCTAAAAGCGGCAGATCAACATGCCAAAGCAGAAGCTACTGGTCAGACTGATATGTTTGGTGTATTAGCTGAAGCGCCAGAAGAAGTGGAACGTTCTTATGCCAATATTTCTCAATGGCCGGAACAGATTGTTCTTGATGGTGAACGGGAAACGCTAGGTCTCTATTTAACTGGGCATCCTATCACCCGTTATTTAAAAGAAATTGAGCGCTATACTAATGGATTGCGGTTAAAAGATGTGAATCCAACCCCGCGCGGTCAAGTAACGACTGTGATAGGTTTGGTGCTAGCATCCAAAGTGATTATAACCAAACGAGGTAACCGGATTGGTATTTGTACTTTAGATGATCGTTCAGGACGTCTAGAAGTTATGTTATTTTCCGATGCCTTGGAGAAATATCGGCATTTGCTAGAACAAGACCGGATATTAATCGCTACAGGTCAGGTCAGTTTTGATGATTTCAATGGCGGTCTTAAAATGACAGCCCGTGAATTAATGGATATTAGTGAAGCGCGTGAAAAATATGCGCGTGGGCTTGCTATCTCGCTGTCAGACAGGCAAATTGATGATCAATTGTTGAGCCGTCTTCGTAGTGCATTGGAACCACATCGTTCGGGAACGATACCGGTTCATCTTTATTACCAGAGGGAAGACGCCCGCGCCCGTTTAAGATTTGGCGCGACGTGGAGGGTAACGCCAACGGATAACCTTCTGACAGATTTGCGAACTCTGCTGGGTAATGAGCAGGTAGAATTAGAATTTGACTAAAATTAGGAATGTTATGAGTCTGAATTTTCTTGAATTTGAACAGCCGATTGCCGAGCTGGAAGCGAAAATTGATTCGCTAACCGCAGTTAGCCGTCAAGGTGAAAAATTAGATATAAATCTGGATGAAGAAGTACAACGTTTGCGGGAAAAAAGTCTGGAATTGACTCGCAAAATCTTTTCAGATTTAGGTGCCTGGCAGATTGCTCAGCTTGCTCGTCACCCACGTCGTCCTTATACGTTGGACTATATTCAACATATTTTTACTGATTTTGAAGAGCTTGCTGGTGATCGTGCTTATGCTGATGACAAAGCAATTGTGGGTGGTTTGGCTCGTATTGATGGACGTCCAGTGATGGTGATTGGTCACCAAAAAGGCCGTGAAACCAAAGAAAAAATTCGCCGTAATTTCGGTATGCCAGCGCCAGAAGGTTATCGTAAAGCTTTGCGTCTGATGGAAATGGCAGAGCGTTTTAAACTGCCAATTATTACTTTCATTGATACTCCAGGCGCATATCCTGGGGTTGGTGCAGAAGAGCGTGGTCAATCTGAGGCGATAGCTCGCAACTTGCGTGAAATGTCCCGCCTGTCTGTGCCTGTTATCTGTACTGTGATTGGTGAAGGTGGCTCTGGTGGTGCATTGGCGATTGGTGTTGGTGATAAAGTGAATATGCTGCAATATAGTACTTATTCTGTTATCTCCCCTGAAGGTTGTGCCTCAATTTTGTGGAAAAGCGCGGAAAAAGCACCTTTGGCGGCAGAAGCGATGGGGATTACCGCCCCTCGTTTGAAAGAGTTGGAATTGATCGATACTCTGATCTCAGAGCCATTAGGTGGCGCTCATCGTGACTATGAAACAATATCCACGTCGTTGAAAGCTCAGTTGTTGATTGACTTGGCAGAGCTTGATCATTTGACATCTGAAGAGTTAGTCAATCGCCGATATCAGCGCTTGATGCAATATGGTTATTGCTGATATCTGAGTTCATTGTTTGAATGGAGGGATGGAAATGATTGTAACTGATAAATTTCAGCTACTTCCATCCCCTACTGTTTCTGCTTCATTTATTTTGTATTTTTAATGAAAGTGACGGAAAGCGTTATTAACGGGCAGTGATCTTAAACTGAATAAAATAGGCGATAACAAATTCATATTATTGCACATTAGAGAACGCTTGAATCTGTAATGACAAACATTAATGAGCGACTATTTGTCACTTTGGCTAAACAGCTTAGTGAATATAAGAAAATCTTGGTTGGATTCAGTGGTGGGCTAGATTCCTCTGTTTTGCTTCATTTGCTAGTTAATTGGCGTAATCAACATAATCAGGAAATTCAACTAAGAGCAATGCATGTTCACCACGGCTTAAACCGAAAAGCAGATCAATGGGTTGAACATTGCCAGCAAATTTGTGATGACTGGCAAGTGGCGTTTCATTTTGCAAGAGTCTCGATAGATGCTCGTCAAAAGGGGATTGAGGCTGCGGCTCGCGATGCTCGATATCAGGTATTCAAGCGCGAATTACAAAAAGATGAAGTTTTGGTAACAGCTCAACATCTTGATGATCAGGCGGAGACTTTTTTACTGGCATTAAAGCGAGGTAGTGGTCCGGCGGGTCTTGCTTCTATGCCTTCAATCGCTGTATTTGCTGATACATTATTGTTACGTCCGTTACTTGACTATAGCCGGAATGAATTGGAAATGTATGCCAGTAAACATCGTCTGAATTGGATTGAAGACGACAGTAATCAAGATGATCGTTATGACAGAAATTTTTTGCGCTTACATATCATGCCGTTACTGAATCAACGTTGGCCGCATTTCCCTCAATCTGCTGCTCGTAGTGCAAGTTTATGTGGTGAACAAGAGCAGCTTCTAGATGAATTACTGAATGAGTCTCTGGAAGAGCTGATAACTCAAGATGGTGCTTTGGGTATTTCGTCTTTGGCTGTATGTTCAGAAGCCAAACGAAATGCTTTGTTACGCCGTTGGTTTGGTTACCATGAAATGAAAATGCCTTCACGAGAGCAGCTTAACCGGCTTTGGTATGAGGTAGCTCTTGCTCGTACTGATGCTGAGCCTCGTCTGCAATTTGGTAAATATGATGTACGCCGTTATAAGCAAAAACTCTGGTTGGTTCCTCAGTGGCAATCTTTGAGAGAGGCTATTCTTGAGTGGGATATTTGCAATACTTTGGTATTACCGGATCACTTAGGAGAATTGAATATTGCTGATTGCGGTATTCAAGTAAGGGCCCCGGCTGATAATGAACGAGTGACTATCCGCTTTGGTGTCCAGGGAATGATAAGTATTGTGGGGCGTCAACACTCCCGGCATAGTAAAAAATTGTGGCAAGAGCTTGGGGTTGCTCCGTGGCTTAGAGAGCGAATTCCATTGCTTTATTACAACGAACAATTGATAGCGGCGTTAGGTGTTTTTGTCACCAAGGAAGGTGAAGCGGCAGCAGGAAGAAAGATGTTAACAATGAACTGGCATAAAACGCTGTTAAAATAAAAAGTTAAGCCGCCAAAGGCGGCTGTTTTCTATCAAGATTCAGAGGGTTCAATAATAATAGTACCAATCTTAGGGTGACTGAAACTAGCAATATGATCTAACCGCAATTCATGGGGTTTACCTTCTGTTTCAATTATCAAATATTCAACTTTTTTTCTTAAAACCAAATCACAGGCTTTTCCTTCAATAACGTCTCCACCCCGCAACTTTATGTGGAGGTGGAGCTGATGTTGGCAAGTTGACTCAAGATTGTCGTAGTCGTCACAGTTAATTGGTTGATATTCAGTATTTATAGACATATTTGCTCACCACTATGGTTAGTGGCGGTTATTGCCGCCCGTGGTTGTTAAAAATTGTAACTCAAAAGCACTATTAATGACTATAGCACAGGAAATCAATCGTGATTAATGAATAACTTTGGTTATTCATTCTGAACAGTAAGTAAATAAAAGTCTTATTTCACAGCAATTTCCTGACAGAAGTATTAAAATCGGCCCACGTTATTTTGCTATTATTGAGTAACATCCTTAAGAAGGACAGTATTTACGCTATTAAGCTTGAATAATCGCGATGTTCCTTGTGTTACTTATAAGATGAGAATTATAGAGCTCATTATACTGTGTGGAGATAAATGTGAATAAAAAACTTTTGACAGTGTTAGTTGCTGTGGGCGTATCTGCTTTGATGGGATGTAAAGGTAACTCAGTACAGCAAATGAGTTCACAGCCAGTAGATCAGACTTTTCATGGTACTCTTCCTTGCGCTGATTGTTCTGGTATTGATACCACACTGTTATTGGATAATGACGGTACTTATATTCTGGAACAAACTTATCTTGGCGCTCGTGATGGTGACCAGTCGTTTTTTGAATCCGGTCTATGGGCGAAAGATGGAGAGAAAATTCGCCTGACAAAATCAGACGACCAGAAATCTTATTATCTGTCGAAAGGTGAAAACCTGGTAATGCTGGATATTGAAGGCAATAAAATTGAATCATCATTCAATGATGAACTGCAACGGGTAAAACCGAAGAAACTGTCGGGTGAATACAGTTATATGGCTGATGCTGCTTTGTTTACAGATTGTAGTACAGGTAAGCGGTATGCTGTAACGGAAAGTCTGGATTTGGAGCAAGGCTATCACCAAGTCGGTGTGGAAGGTGGAACGCCGGTTTATGTTGAAGTTGAAGGTTATTACAGCGTCCGTCCTTCAATGGAAGATGGGCAATTTGATCCTGCCCTGATTCAGACGGGTAAAATCCATTTCGATAAATCGAAATCTTGTAATATGAAGAAATAATTCTAGCTTCAGTATGAATGGTGATAATGGGCTAAGCAGCGTAAAATGCTCTGTTGCGATATGACCATTATCACCATACTATTCAATAAGTTACTGGAAAAACCTAATTAACAACCAAGTTGTTGCTTCAGGTAATCAACAACATCGTCTAGTTTCAGCATCTGTTTTTCATCACCGCGACGATGTTTATATTCTACTTCGCCATTATCAAGATTACGGTCACCAATAACGACAGTGTGTGGTACACCGATAAGCTCCATATCGGCAAACATCACGCCTGGGCGTTCCTTGCGATCATCAAAAATAACATCAATACCGCTAGCGCGTAGATCGGCATACAGTTTCTCTGCAACTTCTTTAACACGGTATGACTTGTGCATATTCATTGGCAAAATAGCAACTTGGAATGGTGCAATTGCATCAGGCCAGATGATACCGCGGTCATCGTGATTTTGCTCAATCGCTGCGGCGACAATACGAGTGACGCCAATACCATAACAGCCCATAGTGACTATCTGATTGTGGCCGTCTTCGCCTTGAACAGTCGCTTTCATGGCATCAGAATATTTGGTGCCAAGCTGGAAGATATGGCCCACTTCAATACCACGTTTGATGAGCAATGTCCCTTTACCATCCGGGCTGGCATCACCTTCAACAACATTACGAATATCAGCAACCTCTGGTACAGGTAGATCACGTTCCCAGTTGATACCGAAATAGTGTTTGTCATCGATATTGGCACCTGCGCCAAAGTCACTCATCACTGCCACACTGCGGTCAATAATAACGGGTATTGGCAGATTGACAGGTCCCAATGAACCTGGGCCTGCACCAACAATTGAACGAATCTCTTCTTCGGTAGCAAAAGTCAGTGGGCTGGCAACTAAAGATAATTTCTCTGCTTTGATTTCATTAAGTTCATGGTCGCCGCGAACCAGTAAGGCGATCAATTTATGACTTGCTCCTTCTGCTGCGTGAACCATCAGAGTTTTAACTGTTTTCTCAATTGGCAAATTGAATTGTTCAACCAGTTCAGCAATTGTTTTTGCGTTTGGAGTATCTACCAGATGCATCTCTTCTGTTGGTACTGCGCGATCATGAGTGGGGGCAACAGCTTCGGCTAATTCAATATTGGCTGCGTAATTGGATTCAGTGGAGAAGACGATATCATCTTCTCCACTAGCTGCCAGAACCTGAAATTCATGAGAAGCACTACCACCGATGGAACCGGTATCAGCCAGAACAGCACGAAAATCCAAACCTATACGGGTAAAAATTTTGCTGTAGGCTTCGTACATGTTGTCATAAGTTTCTTGTAATGATGCCTGGGTAGCATGGAAAGAGTAAGCATCTTTCATTAGGAATTCACGGGAGCGCATTACACCAAAACGAGGGCGAACTTCATCGCGAAATTTAGTCTGGATCTGGAATAGAGTCAGTGGTAACTGCTTATATGAGCTGACTTCATTGCGGATCAGATCAGTGATGACCTCTTCATGAGTTGGACCTAGTACAAAAGGACGATCACCTCGGTCAACAAAACGCAGTAACTCTGGACCATATTGTTCCCAGCGGCCGCTTTCTTGCCATAGATCTGCCGGTTGTACGACGGGCATCGATATTTCAATCGCTCCGGTATTGTTCATCTCTTCTCGGACAATTTTTTCGACTTTTTTGAGTACACGGATACCTGTAGGCATCCAATTATACAGACCTGAAGCGAGTTTACGGATCATGCCCGCACGCAGCATCAGCTTATGGCTGACAACTTCCGCATCGGCAGGAGTCTCTTTTAATGTAGAGAGCAGATATTGGCTAGTACGCATTGTTAGGTTCCATTAGAGCAGCAAATTGCTTCTGACTGGCAGAAATTTGCCAGCCAATAAAAAACGAAAATAAGCCTTTAGTCTACCAGTGAGTTTAAGATGCCAAAAGGGTATATGCTGATTTTTAATGGGGATCTATGGAGACCACTTCGGTCAATGTGTTACAGATTTTCCAGCGCACATTAAAATCCAGTAAATGAGCTGCATATTCCCGATTTTCCTGTTCTCCTCTCCGGTAAGCAGGACGAGGGTCCTGGGCTAAAACTTGACTGATAAAACGGCGTAAATTCGGATAAATATTTTGAATTGAGATTAGTTGTTGCTCAGCGGCAGGCGAAAATATTACTTCCATATCGGTAGGAGGGGCTTGCTGTGCAAAACCCGCCACTGCATGTGGCTGACATTCAGCGAACGGTAGATAAGGCTTAATATCGATAACCGGCGTACCATCAACTAAATCCAGGCTACCCAGTTCCAGAATAACTCGACCTTTCCTGTATTCGATTCCTTTAAGTTCAATCAGAGACATGCCAATTGGATTAGGCCGAAAAGTCGAACGGGTTGCGAATACGCCCATTTTTGCATTGCCACCTAAACGAGGAGGACGCACCATTGGCTTCCAGCCGCCTTCTATTGTTTGATGGAAGATGAAAATAACCCACAGATGACTAAATTGTTCCAGACCACGAACTGCATCTGGTTGATTATAGGGAGGAAGAAGTACCAGTTTCCCACCACCATCTTCAATAAGACCGGGTTGGCGGGGAACGGCAAATTTTTCTTTATAAGGGGAGTGGATAACCCCTATCTGCGTGAAATGGAAATCGGTCATTGGGTGATAAGCAAGGCTGAACCTTCACATATTGCTATCTGGTAGCATCCTTGGCCTGATAATATTTCGCATTGATGCAATAAAACAGCGTTAGCATTCAAATAAGCTGCTTTGGTCATCATCTGGTTGCGAGCCACGATGATATTCGCTGGTGGATCCTGTAAGGAACTACGACACGATTGACCAGAAACAATCCCTAAATCTTTAAATGAGACACCTAATAATTCTTCACTTTTGGTATATAACTTTACGGATGAAGAGAAATGTTTTTTTTCTCCGGTTGATAGTTTTGTGTACTTCATATCTGATAACTGGGAAGCGTCAGGAAATGTTGCTTGTTGTACTGAACATCCTGTTATGGACAGTGCTAATAAAGAGGCAAGTAGCCTACGCATGATAGATCCTCGAATTTTTACTGTTAGAGTTAAGCGAGTCGATCAGGTTAACAAAAAATACCGAAAACATGATGCCATAATAAATCAGGCGGACAATCTGTCCGCCTGATTATTCTAATATCGATGAACGTAATATGAAAGATTACCAACCTTTCACTGCACCACCATTAAAGATCTTATTGGCAGCTTCATCAACTTCGTCTGATTGATATGCCTTAACGAATTTCTTAACGTTTTCAGCATCTTTATTATCTTCTCGACTAACCAGTAGGTTTACATATGGAGAATCTTTATCTTCAACAAATAAACCATCTTTTGCTGGCGTCAGACCAATCTGGCTTGCATAGGTTGTATTAATGATGGCGAGAGCAATTTTTTGATCATCCAGTGAACGTGGTAATTGTGGTGCTTCCAATTCGATTAGTTTTAAATTCTTAGGATTTTCAACAACGTCTAGAACCGTTGGTAATAAGCCTATGCCATCTTTCAATTTAATTAAACCTTGTTTCTGCAACAGTAATAAAGAACGGCCTAAGTTCGTTGGATCGTTTGGTAACGCAATTTGGGAACCATCCTGCAATTCATCCAGGGATTTAATTTTTTTGGAATAACCTGCAATTGGATAAACAAAAGAGTTGCCAACTATGACCATTTTATAACCACGATCTTTGATTTGCTGATCCATATAAGGTTTGTGCTGGTATGCATTCAGATCAATATCGCCTTTGCTCAGTGCTTCGTTTGGCAATACAAAATCATTAAAGGTTACCAGTTCTACATCAAGACCATATTTATCTTTAGCAACTTTTTTTGCAATTTCAGCCACTTCCTGCTCTGCACCAACGATGACGCCTACTTTAATATGGTTTGGATCTTGTTTTTCCTGCCCGCAACCAGACAGAATTAATGAACCTAAAAGAGCACTGATAGTTGCGATGGTTTTTAATTTAACAGACATATTTTACCCCTATGGAATACTGATTTATTAGCACCGGCACAGGTACTGTTATTAAAGTAATCTTATTATTTACGTGTTGTGGCCTTGACTAAATGGTCACCACTTAATTGAATTAAATAAACTAAAATAACCAGTAACACTAATACGGTGTTCATTACTGTTGCATTATAGCCGATATATCCGTATTGGTAGCCAATCTGGCCTAATCCGCCTGCACCTACAGCACCTCCCATTGCAGAATAACCGACTAAAGTTATGAGAGTAATTGTGGCTGCATTAAGCAAACCAGGTAATGCTTCAGGTAACAGAATTTTCTTTATAATCTGGAATGGGGTTGCTCCCATTGCTCTAGCAGCTTCAATGAGTCCCGATGGAATTTCTAATAAAGCATTTTCCACCATACGAGCAATAAATGGTGCAGCACCTATGGTTAATGGGACAATGGCAGCTTGTAAACCGATCGATGTCCCCACAATTAGTCTGGTAAAAGGAATCATCCACACTAGTAAAATAATAAATGGGATAGAACGGAAAATATTAACTACCGCTGAAAGAAAACGATAGAGTTTACTATTTTCCATAATTTGACCGGGGCGGGTGACATATAACAATACACCTATCGGCAGCCCGATAATGAAGCCAGAGAAACCAGAAACAAAAGTCATTACTAGAGTTTCCCAGACGCCTTTAATCAGTAATAAAATCATTCCTTCAGACATAACCGAGAACCTCTACTTTCACATGATGATCTTGTAAAAACTTAATCGTTGACTCAACGCCACCATTTTCACCGTGTAATTCAGCTAACATCACACCAAATTTTACGCCACCAGCATAGTCGATTTGAGAACTTAATATATTCATATCAATATCAAAACGGCGTACCGCCATTGAAATCAGTGGGGCATCTACAGACTGACCGGTGAACTCTAATTTCAATAATGGACTAAGATTTGGTGCTGGGTGGCTTTGCATTTTTTGTACATAATCTTCAGGGATATCCAGATGTAAAGTTGACTGAATAAATGCCTGAGCGATAGGTGTCTTGGGATGAGAGAACACTTCACTAACAATGTCTTGTTCAATCAGTTGTCCGCCACTGATAATGGCTACTTGGTCACAAATACGTTTGACGACATCCATTTCATGTGTAATTAACAGAATAGTTAGTCCCAAACGGCGATTAATATCTTTCAATAATTCTAGAATAGAACGAGTTGTTGCAGGATCTAGAGCGCTGGTTGCTTCATCACATAAAAGTACTTTAGGTGAATTAGCTAGAGCACGGGCAATAGCAACACGTTGCTTCTGTCCGCCAGAGAGATTTGCTGGATAGGCATCATGCTTATCTGCAAGACCAACAAGCTCCAATAACTCGTCTACCCGTTTTTTGATTTCGGCCTTTGGAATGTTATCCAATTCTAAAGGTAGAGCTATGTTGCCAAACACCGTTCTTGAAGACAGCAAATTGAAGTGCTGGAAAATCATGCCGATACGACGACGTGCACGAGTTAAATCACTATCAGACAAGATAGTTAAATCCTGACCATTAACCAATACTTGCCCGGAAGTTGGACGCTCAAGCATATTTACACAGCGAATTAGTGTACTTTTACCTGCGCCGGATGAGCCAATAACACCGTAAATTTGCCCTTGCGGAACATGCAGGCTGATATCTGAAAGCGCGTTAATAGAACGGGCACCCTGCTGGAATATTTTATTGATATGAGACAGTTTTATCATTTTTATTCTTATTTATTTTTATAAAAATTTTGAAAATTGATAGCTTGAACATTTTTGAGAAAGCAAACCACCCGTTAAATCGGATGTTAAGGTGTCTAGACGTCTGAGTCAACAGTGAATAAATTAATTGCTGCATTCTCATTCATGGTTAAATCGTGCGATACTGGAGACTTCTTACATTCTTGGAGCAATCGGGTGACACAAGGTATTCCAGCCGTATTTTTAGATCGTGACGGAACAATAAATATCGATCATGGTTATGTACATGAAATAGATGATTTTCAATTTATCGATGGTGTCATTGAAGCCATGATTGAATTGAAAAAGATGGGGTATGCACTGGTATTAGTCACAAACCAGTCAGGTATTGCCCGTGGAATTTTCGATGAAGAGCAGTTTTTGCAACTGACGGAATGGATGGATTGGTCGCTAGCAGACCGTGGTGTAGATTTGGATGGCATCTATTATTGCCCTCATCACCCAGATGCAACTAAAGAGCAATATAAGAAGAGTTGTGACTGCCGTAAACCGCAGCCGGGTATGTTGTTGGATGCGCAGAGGGAGCTTGGTATCGATATGACGGCTTCTTTTATGATTGGTGACAAACTCGAAGATATGCAAGCCGCGACGCTGGCAAAAATTGGCACTAAAGTATTAGTTCGTACAGGTAAACCCGTTAACACTGAAGCTGAACAAGCAGCTAATTTGATAATAAATAGTCTTGCAGACTTACCTAAAGCAATTAAAAGCATCAAAAAATAGGCTTTTTGTTCTTTATATCAACATTTTGTTGAAAAAATCCGCGAATAAAAATTTTTTTCAAATAAATGCTTGCCAGCGCCAAAGAACGCCCTATAATGCGCCACCACTGACCGACACAACGCTGATAAACATTGTGAGGTCGGGCAGAGAAAGCGATAATCAGTGCTTGACTCTGCGGGTGAACAGCGTAGTATACGCAGCCCGGCTGAACGAGAATATTATTTTTTATGTCAGCCTGCTCTTTAACAATTAATCAGACAATCTGTGTGGGCACTCACAAGACCGTATCACAAAAAAATACGTTTTAAAGTCTTGAAGAGTGAACAACAGTTAATTCATTACGAAATAATTAGTCAGAATTCTTTGAGCATCAAACTTAAAATTGAAGAGTTTGATCATGGCTCAGATTGAACGCTGGCGGCAGGCCTAACACATGCAAGTCGGGCGGTAACAGGAAAGCGCTTGCGCTTTTGCTGACGAGCGGCGGACG
>NZ_JAXBVE010000029.1:0-67880 GCF_035181445.1 Photorhabdus africana | reverse complement strand
ACAGGCTTCATCCGTGGTTTTGGTATTAGTTTGGCGACGATTATCAGATCATAAATGAAGCCTTTTTTCTATCTAAAATATACAGTTACTGCTTAAGAGCCTGTATATGATATTTTGTTAAAGTATCCTCATCTGAATAACCGGGACGATATTATGCTTATTACTATTTCACCAGCAAAAACCCTTGATTATGAAAGCACGCTTGCCACGGAAGAATATAGCCAACCAGAATTACTCGACCAATCAAAGCAGTTAATCAGTGTTTGTCGCGAACTGACGCCTGCCCAAATTGCGAGTTTGATGGGTATCAGCGATAAACTTGCCGGCTTGAATGCCGCTCGTTTTGGCGAATGGCATGCTGATTTCACGCCAGAAAATGCCCGTCAGGCTATTCTGGCATTTAAAGGTGATGTTTATACCGGTATGCAGGCTGAATCTTTCTCCGATAAGGATTTTGATTTTGCTCAGAATCATCTGCGTATCCTGTCTGGCCTTTACGGTGTACTCCGTCCGTTGGATCTGATGCAACCTTACCGGCTGGAAATGGGGATCAAGCTGGAAAATAAACGCGGTAAAGATCTCTACACTTTCTGGGGAGATCTGATCACAGAAAAGCTTAATGAGGCGCTGGAACAACAAGGTGATAATGTGTTGGTTAATCTGGCTTCTGATGAGTATTTCAAATCCGTGAATCCAAAAAAGTTAGCCGGTAAAATTATTAAACCGGTATTTCTTGATGAGAAAAACGGTAAATATAAGATCATTAGCTTCTACGCGAAAAAAGCCCGTGGGCTAATGAGCCGGTTTATTATTCAGAATCAGTTAACGCAAATTGACCGTCTGGTAGAGTTTAATTTGGATGGCTACGCCTTTGATGAATCGTTATCCAAAGGAAATGAGCTGGTATTTAAACGCCCTGAACAACATTAAGACTTTATTATCAATAATAAACGCCGCATGATCTGTGCGGCGCCCACTTTCATAAAGACTTCGGTGCTCTTTCCATCAAGAAAGCTCGCAATCTAGCAAAATCTGCCGGTAAGTAATGGGACAGCAACGCCAGATCAGCCCGTTCAGCCAAAGCTTTGGGCAGTGGTAATTCCTCCCCCAGAATCTGCTCCACACTCTCTTTAAATTTCGCTGGATGAGCCGTACCGAGAAATAATCCGTATTCACTTTCTTGTAATTGATCACGCAGGACACGATAAGCAACCGCTGCATGAGGCTCAGAGATATAACCGAGTTTAGCCAGTTCCTTAATCGTCTCTTGAGTCACGTCATCACTGACTACACCATATCCCAATTCACTCAACGGCCAGGATTTACGGTGGAACAGTTCTTCAATACGCGGCCAGTTGTTTGGCTGACTCACATCCATCGCGTTGGACAGCGTGGCAACGGTCTGATGAGGCAACCATTTTCCATCCTCTAGATAACGTGGAACCGTATCGTTAACATTAGTAGCAGCGATAAAACGTTTTACCGGCAATCCCATCGATTTTGCCAATAAACCCGCGGTCAAATCACCAAAATTCCCACTCGGTACAGAGATCACCAGTTGTTCACGCTTATCTTCTGGTAGCTGAGCAACCGCTTCAAAGTAGTAGCAAATTTGTGCCAACAAGCGGCTGATGTTAATTGAGTTAGCTGAATTGAGATACAGAGCCTGTTTCAATTCCTGATCATCAAACGCCTGTTTAACCAACGCCTGGCAATCATCGAAATCGCCATCAATCGCCACCGTGTGAATATTACCACCCAATGTACAGAACAATTTCTCCTGTAACGGGCTGATTTTGCCCTGTGGATAGAGGATCACCACCTGTACATTATTCAGACCATAAAAGGCGTGCGCTACTGCTGCCCCTGTATCGCCAGAAGTCGCAGTCAGGATAGTTACCGGCTGTTCACCGGCAACTTGTGCCAATATTTGCGCCATAAAACGGCCACCAAAATCCTTAAATGCCAGAGTCGGGCCGTGGAATAATTCCAATGTTGCAACATCATTTTCCACGTTGGTAACAGGTGCCGGAAAAGTAAAAGCGTGCTTAACTCGTGTCGTCAGTTGTTCTGGCAGAATTTCATCGCCAATAAACGCGGAGAGAATGCGACCGCTGCGGGTGACAAAATCCAGTTTCAACAGTTGGTCAATTTCTTCACGACTAAATTCGGGTAAATCTTGCGGGAAGAAAAGCCCTTGCTGTTTGCCTAATCCCTGTTTGACTGCTTGTGCAAAACTCACCTGCTCGCTGTTGTCTTTCAAGTTATACAGTTTCATCAGTTACCCTATTTGTCGTGCGCCTGCGAGATCCAGACGGCAAATGTGTACAAAACCTTCATCATTCTGAACATAATGCTGTTGCAGCCACTCAGCTATTTCCTCTGCGGTCGCCATATCATTACAAATGGAGAACAATGTCGGGCCAGAACCAGAAATACCACACGCCAATGCCCCTACACGTTTCGCTGTTTCACGCGCCTTGGCAAAACCCGGTAACAGTTGGGTACGATACGGTTCAGCCACCACATCTTTCATCAATCTGGCTGCCAGCGTTGGTTGCCGTGTATGACAAGCATGGATAAAACCAGCAAGGAAACGTCCATGATCGATAATATCCTGCTTCGAATATTCCACAGGTAAAATTGCTCTGGCTTCTGCGGTAGAAACTTTGATGCCCGGATAAGCCATCACCCATAACCACTCATCAAACGAAGGTACTGGCTGACAGATGATATCTCCCTGTTCCATAATCAGTTGTAAACCGCCGAGATAACATGGAGCGACATTATCATAGTGAATACTGCCGGAAATGCGTCCTTCCAGTTCCCCCATCATTGCCAGTAATTGGCTCTCACTAAACGGGAGGCCCGCAAACTCGTTCAGTGCCATCAAGCCAGCAACAACAGAGCAAGCGCTGGAGCCAAGGCCAGAACCAATCGGCATATTCTTTTCCAGAGTCATTGCCACCGATAATTGTTTGCCAAAACGCTGGCAGAACAACTGCCAGCACTGATAAACAATGTTTAGCTCCGGTTCCTCAGGCAACTTCCCCACAAACGGCCCTTCATTACGCAAACTGAAACTCTCCGCTGCCCGGACAGTAACGCAATCACCTAATAAAGCACCATTAACTGGAGAGACCGCGGCTCCCAGTACATCAAACCCAACACTGACATTGCCAATAGATGCAGGCGCATAGACTTTAATCACAATTAAACTCCCTGTTTCCAGGACAAAGTACGCAGCATATCGGCGAACACACCTGCGGCAGTAACATCATTACCTGCTCCGTATCCCCGCAGTACCAGCGGTATCGGCTGATAGTAACGCGTGTAGAATGCCAACGCATTTTCGCCATTTTTGACTTTATAAAGCGGATCATTGCCATCTACTGCGGCGATTTTCACCTTACAACGGCCATCTTCAATCACGCCAATATAGCGCAACACTTTCTCTTGTTCTTTTGCTTCTGCCACACGCTGGCTGAAAACCTGATCAAGAGAGGGTAAACGTTCAAGGAAAGCATCCACGTCCCCTTGGTTATCAAAGGAGGCTGGCAGTACAGGCTCCACATCAATATCATCCAATTCAAGTTCATAACCTGATTCACGAGCGAGGATCAACAGCTTACGGGCAACATCCATACCGGACAGATCATCACGCGGATCAGGTTCGGTATAGCCTTTCTCTTTTGCCAGTAACGTCGCCTGAGATAATGACATTCCTTCATCCAGCATACCGAAAATAAAAGAGAGAGAACCGGAGAGAATGCCATTGAACTGAACCAGTTCATCACCCGCATTAAGCAAGTTTTGTAAGTTCTCAATAACAGGCAGACCAGCGCCTACGTTAGTGTCATACAGAAATTTACGTTTAGATTTCTCTGCCGCCTTACGGATTTGATGATAATAAGCCATTGACGAAGTATTGGCTTTTTTATTCGGCGTGACCACATTGAAACCATCACTCAGGAAACTAGCGTATTGATCAGCAATTTGCTGATTAGAGGTACAATCCACTATCACCGGGTTCAGCAAATGGTACTCTTTTTCCAAACGGATCAGGCGGCTCAAACTAAACGGTTCTCTGGCCTCTGATAAACATTGCTGCCAATTATCAAGGCAAATACCTCTCATGTCCGTCAACATAGCCCGTGAATTAGCAATACCACATACCCGTAAATCAATGTGCTTTTGCTTCAACCATGTTTGTTGACGACGGATCTGCTCAATCAAAACACTACCTACACCACCAACACCGACAACAAAAACTTCGATCACCTGATCGGTATTAAATAACATCTGATGGCACAAACGAACGGCTGTCGTTGCCACTTCATTATCAATAACCGCAGAGATAGAACGTTCAGAAGATCCCTGTGCGATGGCAACAATATTGATATTACCGCGCGCCAATGCAGAGAAGAAACGGGCAGAGATGCCACGCAGGGTACGCATACCATCGCCAACAACCGAGATAATGGAAAGATTTTCCATCACATCCAAAGGATCAAGAACCCCCTCTTTCAGCTCAAGATAGAATTCTTCACTCAGCGCCTGACGCGCACGTTCCAATTCACGTTGAGGGACACAGAAGCTGATACTGTATTCCGAAGATGACTGAGTAATCAGCACAACAGAGATCCCTTTGCGAGACATGACAGCAAACACCCTTGCTGCCATCCCCACCACCCCCTTCATACCCGGTCCTGATACGTTAATCATTGCCATACTGCTCAGGTTGGTAATCCCTTTTACCGGCGTACTTTCATCTTTCTGCCCGTCACCAATAAGTGTTCCCGGCGCTTCTGGATTGGTGGTATTTTTAATCAAACAAGGGATCTGAAATTGAGCAATCGGGGCAATGGTCCGTGGATGCAATACCTTAGCACCGAAATAAGAGAGTTCCATCGCTTCCTGATAGGACATGCCTTTTAATAACCGTGCATCCGGCACAACTCTAGGATCACAGGTATAAACACCATCCACATCAGTCCAGATTTCACAACATGTAGCCCGCAAGCAAGCCGCCAAAACCGCAGCAGAATAGTCAGAACCATTACGCCCCAGGACAACGAGCTCCCCTTTATCATTTCCAGCCGTAAATCCAGCCATCAGGACAATATGGTCATCAGGAATATTCAGAGAAGCAATGCGCTTCGTAGACTCGTTGATATCTACCGTAGATTCAAGGTAATGACCTTGTGCCAACAAATTTTCTACCGGATCAATCACCGTGACCTTGTGACCACGTGCCTGCAATACAGACTCCATGATGGCGATAGAGAGTTTTTCCCCACGACAAATCAGGGAAGCGTTAATGCTGTCCGGGCATTGGCCCAGTAACGAAATACCATGCAGCACCTGTTTCAATTGAGCAAATTCTTGCTCAACCATCATTTTTAACCGTTCATAAGCAAAACCGGGTTGCGCCTGTGCCATCCCCTGTAATAAATCAACAAAGATCTGCTCAGCATCGTGCATATGGGTAATGATCTCTTGCCCAGCGACCGTTTTTTCAATCATAGCCACTAGATGATTGGTAATTTTTGCCGGAGCAGAAAGCACCAACGCAACCCCTCCTTGAGAAAGTTTTTTCTCTGCAATATCGGCAACGTTCAACACACGCTGGTCATTAGCGACCGAAGTTCCTCCAAATTTAAGCACTCGCATTAACATTTTTCTCCTGATTCCGCGCCAAAAAAAAGCCCGCATCTGATTTGGATGCGGGCTTGTTTATCTGTTTTATATATGCGTCAGCCCGCCCCGCAACCTGTGGTTCCGGTGGTGGTAATCATTGTGGTTTTCAGGCTGATAATTCGCATAGGTTCCTGTCTGTCATTGAATGGGTTCGACCCTATATTGGTTAAATGAATTTGTGCGCAAAGTCAAACATTTTCTCTAAATAACCTTCCGCTTTTGATATTTTTAACATTGGAATAATGCATTTCATGGTCATCAAGACAAACAAATATTTCTTACCGAACCCAATCTTTTAGTTGTTAAATTCATTTTTAACAAAATTAACAATATATTTTATCCTTTCGTAAAAATCAGTTATTTTTGTTCACCGCCAAGCTCATGGGGATTATTTTCCGTACAAAACCACTCTGTGCGTTAACAAGAATTTGTCATTTGCATGACAGAATACAAGGTATAAAATAACCAATATAAATAATATTAACGTGCTACAATCAATTTTGATGTACGTCAATAAAAGGTAGTTTTTTTAGATGGTAAATGCATTGCAAGCTGTTATATTGCTGTTAATGGACTAACATAACACTGTTTAACCAGTTTTTTGGGTATATACCCACCAAAGGAAAAGCAACTTTTACTTTCAGTGTAAAACATATCAATAAAATGTTATTACTGATTTGAGCTATAATTTCAGTGATGACAAATAATAACCAGTAAATATCCTGAGATAAGAGTAGTTTGAATCATTCTGATTTATTTTTAAGCGATTCTAGGTAGCAACCATGCAAACCCCGCACATTTTGATTGTTGAAGACGAGATTGTCACCCGCAATACCCTAAAAAGCATTTTCGAAGCTGAAGGGTACATAGTTTATGAAGCCACCGATGGCTCAGAAATGCACCATATTCTGTCAAACAACGACATTAACCTGGTGATTATGGATATTAACCTTCCAGGCAAAAATGGCTTGTTACTTGCCCGCGAACTGCGTGAGCAAGCAAATGTTGCCTTGATGTTCCTGACTGGCCGTGATAACGAAGTAGATAAAATCCTTGGCTTGGAAATCGGTGCAGATGATTACATCACCAAACCATTTAATCCGCGTGAATTGACTATTCGCGCCCGCAACCTGCTTTCTCGTACCATGAATCTGAATAATATCAGCGAGGAACGTCATCAGGTTGAGAGTTATAAATTCAACGGTTGGGAATTAGATATCAATAGCCGTTCTCTGATAAGCCCAGCTGGTGAGCCGTATAAATTGCCACGCAGCGAGTTCCGCGCCATGCTTCATTTCTGTGAAAATCCAGGCAAAATCCAAACGCGCGCAGATTTACTGAAAAAGATGACAGGTCGTGAATTGAAACCTCACGACCGTACTGTTGATGTAACGATTCGTCGTATCCGTAAACATTTTGAATCGACGCCAGATACGATGGAAATTATCGCCACCATTCACGGTGAAGGCTATCGTTTCTGTGGTGATTTGGAAGCATAACTTGAATATACCCTATGGATTTCAAGATGCATCGCGACGGCAAGGGAGCGAATCCCCGGGAGCATAGCGAACGATGTAACCGGGGTGAGTGAGGGCCGCCAACAAAGAGGCAACTTGAAAGATAACGGGTATATCACAGGATGGGATATCCCTGTAGGAACCCATCCTGCCCCTCAATTTTCCACCGTCTTCCACGACATAATAGGTACAGCACTGATCGCATTCTTCGGTGAACCATCGATCATCTTATCGGAATATGTCAGATAGACTAATGCATTACGGTTTGCATCATAGAAGCGAACAACTTGGAGTTTTTTAAACACCAGTGAGGTTCGTTTCTGGAAAACCACCTGACCTTTTTTGCTGCTCTTTTTAATCTTGTCCGTTAGTTCAATCTCTCCAACCTGTTGACAAGAAATAGCCGCATCAGAAGTATCTTCCGCAAGCCCTAAACCCCCTTTTATTCCGCCTGTTTTTGCCCTGCTCAGGTAACAAGTCACATTTTTAACATCAGGATCATCAAACGCTTCCACGACAATTTTGTGATCAGGCCCGATAAATTTAAAAACAGTGTCTACCGAGCCAATCTCTTCAGTCAGAGCCACCATAGGTATGCACAACAATGTCGTTGCTACGAGTATCTTTATGATTTTTAACATATATAGTCTCATGCCTTAATTAATTCAGCGTAAAATTTCACCGCCAAGATACCAAATAGAGCGGCAATACCACCAATAAGAAATAATTAATTATTAATATAGTTTCACAAAGTAATGAGTGAAATAATAATACGAATAAGTATCCTATTGTAAATATAAGACTTGTTTTACACTTAGTGCTTATATCCAGTAGAGTTATTGTTGAATGCTACACTTGTCAATAAATTATGAACACGAACAGCACGCAGAAATCAGAACAGACATACGATATACAAGGAATGATTCGTTTTACCACTCTGTCGGACTGTTCAAGTGGCAAGCAAAATAGCCTAGTAGTATATACCCTATGGATTTCAAGATGGATCGCGACGGCAAGGGAGCGAATCCCCGGGCGCATAGATAACGATGTGGCCGGGGTGAGTGAGTGCAGCCAACAAAGAGGCAACTTGAAAGATAACGGGTATAAGTTCTTATGTTGTTCTTTCTGGTCTTAATGACTAAGGAGATGTATGGATCAAACCGGCATCATTCGTGATTTATTACGTTGGCTAGATAATCATTTAGATCAACCATTATCACTCAATAATGTTGCAGCTAAAGCAGGTTATTCTAAATGGCACCTGCAACGTATGTTTAAAGACATTACCGGCCAGGCTATTGGCTCCTATATCCGTGCCAGAAGGTTATCACGGGCAGCCGTTGCTTTACGTTTAACCAGCCGCCCTATTCTGGATATTGCTTTACAGTACCAGTTTGACTCCCAACAAACTTTCACTCGCGCATTTAAAAAACAGTTCAATAAAACACCAGCACTTTATCGACTCAGTGAGGAGTGGTGCGCCACGGGTATTTGCCCACCCATATTGCTGGATAAGAGATATATTCCCGAAGCAACCTATCTCACACTAGAGGAACAGCCACTGGTGGGTATAGAACAGACCTGTTCCTATACGCTGGAACAATGGTCCAGTTTTTGTACTGAAATGCGCCACAATTTCTGGACATACTATCTGCAAAATGCAGAAGTGTTACCTCCTGTACTTTATGGCCTTCACCATGCAACTCCCAATCCAGAAAAAGAAGATGAACAAACCGTATTGTACACAACAGCAGTAGAACCCCAATATGCCCAGTTTGACGTGGCAGGCAGCCAGCCTGTTACATTACCGGCTGGAGAATACGTCTCATTTAGTTACTACGGTACCAAAGATGGCTTACAAGATTTCCTGTTTACCGTCTATGGCATTTGCCTGCCAATGCTAAACCTGACACGTAGGAAAGGATACGACATCGAGCGATATTATCTTACCAATACCAATGATAGAGACAGGGAAGCGGCGAATCATATCATCGAATTTCAGTATCTCATTCCTATCCAGCATTAACGTTGTAATTCATCCAGTGCGGGCGTATCCAGATGTGTGATATCGCCTGCCGTTTCTACAATCCAGCCCGACGCTAGCCACGGACTGTGCTGATAATCCACTCTGGACAGAGAGCAATTTCGCAAGCGAAGACGACGTTCAGCATGTGCGGGTAATCCCAATATTGTGCCAACCAAACATCCCAAAGCGATGCCATGACTGACTAACAACGGTCGGCTACCAACAGGCAGATTACGACAGTTTTCCAGCGCTGCCCTCATACGCACAGCCAGTTCATCCATAGATTCGCCTTTGGGGATGCGTCCCCCAGGTGTGCCATCAAGGACTTTCTTACGCCAGTTCTCTTCTTCCGATGTTAATGAATCAATATTTCTGCGTTCAAGAACCCCCATGTGCAATTCGCGCAAACGTGGCTCCAAAATAACTTCACAACCACAAACCTCAGCAATGATTTCCGCCGTTCGGCGTGTACGCCCAAGGTCACTGGTAATAATATGGGTAATACTTTCAGATTTTACTCTTTGCGCCACTAGTCTGGCTTGATGTTCGCCTGTTTCAGTCAAAGGGCTGTCAGATTGTCCCTGAATACGACGTGCCGCGTTCCATTCAGACTCCCCATGACGAACAAGATATACCTGTAACATTTTCATTTTCCGTTATACTGCGTAAATACTCGTTCAAAGGATAACTCATCTATTATGTATCACGTTATTGCTGCAACCACCAACCCTGCAAAAATTAAAGCCATTAGTCTCGCCTTTGATGATGTTTTTGGGCCAGGTACTTATCGGATCGAAGATATCAATGTAGACAGTAGCGTCCCACAACAACCTATTGGTAACACAGAAACCCGCACTGGCGCCCGCCAGCGTGTCATGGCTGCTCGACAAGTTCGCCCTGAAGCAGACTTTTGGGTCGGTGTGGAAGCGGGTATTGAAGACGATATGACATTTGCCTGGATGGTTGTGGAATATCAGCAAATTCGCGGAGAATCTCGTTCAGCCAGTCTGATGCTCCCAGAAAAAATTCTTGATGGTATCCGCGAAGGTCGGGAATTAGGCCATGAAATGGCTCACCTTACAGGCATTGATAACATCAAGCAAAAAGAGGGTGCAATAGGCTTTTTCACTGATGGCATCCTGACTCGTACCAGCGTGTACCACCAAGCTCTGATATTGGCTTTAGTGCCCGTACATCATGAAATTTATAAAGAGCTGAACGCCCGTTAAACAAGTATTCCGCCTAGGCCGCAATTGGCGGCCTGCTATTTCAGTAATTGCTGTTCCAACCAAGCCTTAACATCGTTTGAAGCAAATTTCAGGCTATTAGAGCCGCGTGTAATCGTCGCAATACCCACTCCAAGTTCATTTTTCAGCTCACGCTGGCTCATTTTTCCACTCATCAACTCTTTGATAATGCGTACCCTGGTAGCCAGTGCTGTCCGTTCATCTGGTGTCAATAATAACTGCAAAATCGGATGCTGTAGATTTTCAGCAAAAGCCTGTTGGAGTAATGTCACGAAACATTGCCAATCTTCATGATCTTGCGGCGAAAGTGCCGGGTCTGTCAGATGATTTGTCGTCATAATTAATCAGTCATCATACTATTTAACTAGTACATCAGCATAACATAGTTTGCTATAAATCAATAACGCCTTTGCCATTCAGCATGAGTCAATACATTTGATGACTTACCCATGAAATGAGTGTAGAAGACATCATAAACCAAAACATTTTTGACATAATTGCGGGTTTCAGAAAATGGAATACTTTCAATAAAAGCTATCGCATCTAATCGCCCACCACTGTTAGATAACCAGCGATCTACACGAGTTGGTCCGGCATTATAAGCAGCGCTGGCAAGTATCCGATTATTACCAAAGCGCTGATAAACCGATTCGAGATAAGCAGTACCAATTTCGATATTCGTCAGCGGGTTTATAAGTTGGCTACTGTTTACATATCCTTGGATTCCATTTTGCTTAACCGTATCTTCCGCCGTTTCTGGCATCACTTGCATCAACCCAATTGCCCCAACTGGCGAATTAGCTTGCGGATTCCAGGCACTTTCCTGGCGGGCTATCGCCATTGCATAACTTTGAGAAATTCCTTTATTTGCAGTGAAGTGACTAAATTCCCGCCGCCATGCCAATGGAAAACGCTCTTCAAGGTAGTCCCACATTTTTCCGGTTATTGTTGCCTGTACACTAAGCGCCGCCCATTTTTGATCGAAAGCATAACGCGCCAGTTGCTGTTGTTTTAATTTATCTTGGCTGGCGACCAGATAGCTCCACTCTATGCGAGCAAGACTATCCATTTGCCAATATAGCAGCTCTCTTACTCTCTGTACTTCGAGTATTGAAGCAATAGCCGCATCTGGCTTTTTTGCGGTATTCATCATCAGCGGATAGCTGACATTCAGTTTCTGCGCAGCAACCATTGGATAAAAACCACGGCCTTCCGTCAGCTGACGCAATATTGCCTCACCTTCGCTTTTATTACCCTGCGCCAACAGGATGTTAGCTCGCCAATAACGCCATTCCTCTTTATCTTGGTTCTCTAACGGTAGCAAGTTTATCCATTGAGCCACACCACGCTCATCTGCATGACCCAACGCCAAACGAACACGACGCTCAAGCAATGCAACAGATTGACTATCGCGGATCGCATCATCACGCCACTTCTCCTGTTCATCACTCACATCGCCCATTAACTGCCAGGCAACAATATCTTTTAATCGCTGACGTTCACTCGCATTCATCTTTTGCACTCTGACAATTGATGGGATGATCACTCTTGCCTGCTCCGGATCTTGACGTGCGAAACGCGAAAAAGCCGCTAAAGTGGCTACACGGCTAAAATCCGTCGGTCCGGTATGAGCAGCAAAGTCCGCTACGGTAACCGGATCATTCTGCAACTTGATCAGACCTTCACTGATACTTTTGTATCCCTGTGGTAATTGTTTAGCGAGGTAACTGACCAGTGACGTATTGCCCGCTTTTAACGCGAGACTAATACGCTGTAATATCAGTTTCACTGATAAATGGCCTGTTTGCTGCCAAACATCAAATAATTTATCGCAGCTGTCTGGCAAAGAACGCCCATTCAACCAAACTTCTTTCGCTCCCTGCCAGGCAACCTGCTCCTCACCTGTAGCCCATTTAGCAAAATAGTAATGACAGCGGGCGGTAATAGATTTCGGTGCAGTAGGAGTGAACGCCAGTACCCCGCGCCACTCTTCGCGGCGTGCAAGTTCATTGATAAAACGGGATGATAAAGAACGCGCGGGAGGCAGATGAGGGTGACGATCAATAAAATCACGGATCTGCGTTGGTGTGGCAAGTGACAGATCCTGAGTCAGTTCCCGGTATTGCAGATAAGGATAAAGAGGATAGTCTTTCAATGTTGGCATCAGTCTCGCAACTTCAGCCCTATCACTGACATTCCACGCTTGCTTAATCTGCTGATATCGCTGCCGCTGGTTTTCCAAAGAATCAGCATTTGCTGCTACAGAGATAAAAACCAACCCTATAGCCATCACAAGGCATTGCCATTTAGCCATTATCACGCTCCTCCCGGAGATCAAATCAAATAGGTTAATATTACGAATGCATCAACAGCATAATAATATAATTACCACCGCTTACCACATTAATTCACCCTATGATGAAATATCTAACTACATATCCAGAACAGGTAAGTTTTTTATCCAATAAATTGATTCACTTTAACAAATTCAGCCTAGGATCATCTTATTCGAGCAATTGGGTTATATACCCAATGGATTTCAAGATGGATCGCGACGGCAAGGGAGTGAATCCCCGGGAGCATAGCAAACTATGTGACCGGGGTGAGCGAGCGCAGCCAACAAAGAGGCAACTTGAAAGATAACGGGTATAGAGTTTATTAACTTAAATCGGGTAAACTATGACAAATCATATTCAGATGAACATCAACAATCTAAACGGATATAATCAGGTATCAACGCGCCCTGTCCATGCGACTTGCTTCGCAACACAGGCATTATCACCATCAGAGATAGCGAGGCTTATAGCAACGTGGCTCAATATGTCTACACCATGCATCGGGTTGGTAAAATTGTTCCCCCGAAGCGCCATATTCTGAAAAATATCTCCTTGAGTTTCTTTCCGGGAGCAAAAATTGGGGTTCTTGGTCTTAATGGCGCCGGTAAGTCTACCTTATTGCGCATTATGGCCGGCATCGATAAAGATATCGAAGGAGAAGCTCGCCCACAGCCAGGAATTAAAATTGGCTATCTACCGCAGGAGCCTAAATTAAACCTTGAGCACACTGTCCGCGAAGCAGTGGAAGAAGCGGTTAGCGAGGTAAAACACGCGCTGACTCGTTTGGATGAAGTCTACGCAGCCTATGCTGATCCTGACGCTGATTTTGACAAACTGGCTAAAGAACAAGGTGAACTGGAAGCGATTATTCAATCCCACGATGGTCATAACCTTGATAACCAGCTTGAACGCGCCGCTGATGCCCTGCGTCTGCCGCCGTGGGATGCAAAAATCGAGCACCTATCTGGAGGGGAACGCCGCCGTGTGGCACTCTGCCGCTTACTGCTGGAAAAACCCGACATGCTGCTACTGGACGAACCCACTAACCACCTTGACGCCGAATCTGTCGCTTGGCTGGAACGCTTCCTGCACGATTACGAAGGTACCGTTGTTGCAATTACCCACGACCGTTACTTCCTTGATAACGTTGCTGGCTGGATTCTGGAACTTGACCGCGGTGAAGGCATTCCGTGGGAAGGTAACTACTCTTCATGGCTGGAACAGAAAGATGCTCGTCTGGCTCAAGAAGCCGCAACAGAAGCCGCACGCCGTAAATCCATTGAGAAAGAGCTGGAATGGGTTCGCCAAAATCCGAAAGGCCGTCAGGCAAAAGGTAAAGCGCGTCTGGCCCGTTTTGAAGAATTAAATAGCGTTGAATACCAGAAACGTAACGAAACCAGCGAACTGTTCATTCCACCTGGGCCACGCTTGGGCGACAAAGTTTTGGAAGTGGAAAATCTAACCAAATCCTATGGCGATAAAGTTCTGATTGATAATCTGAACTTCTCTCTGCCCAAAGGGGCGATTGTTGGGATTATCGGGCCTAACGGTGCAGGTAAATCTACCCTGTTCCGTATGATCTCCAACCAAGAACAACCCGATTCCGGCACCATCACGTTAGGTGAAACCGTCAAACTCGCTTCTGTCGATCAGTTCCGTGACAACATGGATGATAAGAAAACCGTTTGGGAAGAGATCTCCGGCGGCCAGGATATCATGCGTATCGGTAACTTTGAGCTACCGAGTCGCGCCTATGTTGGCCGTTTTAACTTCAAAGGTGTTGATCAAGGTAAACGTGTCGGTGAATTGTCTGGTGGTGAAAGAGGACGGCTGCATTTGGCTAAACTGCTGCAAGTCGGCGGTAACATGCTGTTGCTCGATGAACCAACCAACGATCTGGACATTGAAACTTTGCGCGCACTGGAAAACGCCTTGCTGGAGTTCCCAGGGTGTGCAATGGTTATTTCCCATGATCGTTGGTTCCTTGATCGTATCGCAACCCACATCATTGATTATCAAGATGAAGGTGAAGTCACTTTCTTTGAAGGTAACTTTAGTGAATACGAAGACTATAAGAAGCGGACTCTCGGAGCAGCAGCACTGGAACCGCATCGCATTAAATATAAGAGAATCAGCAAATAATCATATTGAAAATGGCCTGGTAACAGGCCGTTTTCCGCTCAATTATTTAGATATAAACTCATAGTCTTATTCATTATGCTATGTGTAAGATACGTATCATGGATAATCTTTCCTTCTTTCAAAGTAATAATACGATCTGCATGTTTAATAAGCCTATTATCCTGTGAAGCCACAACAACCGTACCTCTTTGGTGATGAGCAATAAAACTTAAGATATCAATAGCTGTTTGGCATTCATAATTATTAAGATGACGGGTTGGCTCGTCAGCAAACAAATACCGAGGGCTTTTCACAATGGCACAGGCTATTGCCAGCCGTTGTTTTTCATTATCACGCAATTCCTTGGGATATATATCTTTCTTGTGTTTCAGGCCAACAATATTGAGTGCCTTAGTTGCCCTGACTATTGCTTCCTGATGAGAAGTCGTGATTCCACAAGAGAGAGATAATAGCAAATTATCCAAGACCGTAAGTTCATTAGATAAATTAATTCTTTGAAAGATAAAACCACAATTTATCAAATGGAATCTATCTAACTCGAAGTTATTCAGCCTTCCCAGCTCATTATCAGCAATTAATATTTTTCCTCCATCGAGAGGCAATAACCCAGAAATCATTGCCAGCAAAGTACTTTTTCCTGAACAGAGATCCCCATTAATCAAAGTAAATTCACCTGGAAAAATAGAAAGAGTGATGTCTGAAATCATTTTCTGGTTAGCTTTACTGTTCGAAAAACCATATGAAATATCAATGGCTTCAATCGTAGCGATTTGATTCAAATTCATTATCTCAGCATAATTAATAGTGTAAGAAATCTGGCATTATCAGTAACTCTTACAGCCAGAGCAATCCGTAAAAATACAGATATTCATCATTATAAGATTACACAAACGAGGGAAAATCATATAAGAAATATCTCAATTGAAAGTATATCAATATTTCTACTAGTGACTATTTCAAATGACTATCTGTATGCTAAAATCAAAATTTTACTAAACAAGATCAGCCCATCCCTATCAACCACTCATTAGCAACAAACCATTATCTTGTTAGTACAAATAAAAAAATAACATCAGACAAATAATTTTTTATAGATAAAAACACCTTAATATCATAACAACATGTTAAAATTAATATTTAATTACCATAATAACAATGATACTTCGAACATTAAATTATTAATAAAAAATCAAGATTCTCTTATTCCCCAACTAATCAAAAACACAAAAACTTTTATTTAAAAATCAACTGGGAAGTATTTAATTATTAATTTTGACTTTATTCAAGAAATAAATAATCAATAGAAGTATCAAAAATATTAATAGCCGTTATATATTTTATTACTTACAGGAAATAAAAATATCCAGCCACAATACATATTGTGATTAGATATATATTTACTAATTTATCATATAAAATATTATATATGAATCTAGTTATAAACGATTCAATTGACCTATCATTTAGGATTAGCCGCTAAAAGTTGCTGAATGAGTTCAATACAACGTAGGAAACGCTGATCATAATCGGGTGAATCCACATTGACATATTCAATATTATTACTTTTCAGCATATCCTCCAGCAATTGCTGGAACTCTTTACGATCCTGCTCGTTGCCAAGGCTACGCAAACCGTCAGCAACCCAAGGGGTGTTGTTTTCCAGTAGAATGACCAAATCAAATCGGTATTCATCAATTAATGCCTGAACAAACGGGTGTTCACGTCCTTCATATCGCTTGCAGAATGCTTGGGTAGTGACAAAATCGGTATCGATAAATGTAACCTTGTTTGCATATTTTACAGAAAAATCAATATATTGGGCTTGTCCCAATGCAATCTTGTCATAGTCCGAATATTGTAGCGCCATCTCATCTCCCCCCAAATGAGAAAAAACATAATCACGACCATATTCCCAAGCACTTGTCGTATTAAAAATATTTGCCAATTTGTTAACTAACGTAGATTTACCACTGGACTCTCCACCAAGAATCGCTACGGTACGAACAAAGAAAGGTTTCACTTCCGTAGGAATATATTCCCAATGACGGAATGGGTCCTGGCGAATATGCCGACCACTGATTTTCATAAACGAACGTTGTGGATCGATAAGAATTGTCTCAATTCCTAAATGCTCTTTATATCGGGGAAAATCCTGAGTTTCGCTGGAATATATATAAGTTGGATTAATGCCTTTCTTTGACATAAAGGCTTTCATGCCGTCACTCCACACATCCCAACCATGTGGATAGGGTTCAATTCCCTGTTCATCAAAAGAGTGAATATGAATATTTTTCTGATACTTAAATGTTTGAAGCAACCAGCGCAAGCGATCACTCACCGTGGGTTGCTGAGACATGGAACTGCTCATAAACAGCTCCCGATCTCTAGGCTCATCATGACAAAGGATAATATGCAACTCATCCACCTGACTACAGGCACGTTGAATCAGATAGATATGCCCAGTATGCAATGGATAGAATTTGCCGAATATCACTCCAACAGTTTTATTTTGCACAGGATATTGCAACCTCAGATAGTGATGGAGAGCAGCCAGTTTTTGGGCGCTGGGACTTTTAATTTTGTCATTAATTAATTGGCTGAGATAACCTTTGGTCATACCACTTGCATCAGCAACCTGTTGCAACGTATAACCTGTCTGTTTAATCGCTTCTTTAAGGTAGTCAAATTGGCCCATATCTCCTCCCTGTTTAATCAAAATCTTCCATAACAGATAACGCATCCGCCAACTTTTTCACACCAAAAACTTGCATCTCTGGCAACGCTTTTTTTGGCATATTGGCATAAGGCACTATCGCCCGTTTAAAACCATGTTTAGCGGCTTCGGATATGCGCTCCTGTCCACTGGGCACAGGACGGATTTCCCCTGCTAGCCCCACCTCTCCAAATACAACCAAATCACGGGGTAACGGCCGATCCCGAAAACTGGAGACTAAAGAGAGCAGTAAAGCGAGATCCGCGCTAGTTTCCGCAACTTTAACTCCACCCACCACATTCACAAACACATCCTGATCGGACATTTGCAAACCACCATGACGATGAAGGACAGCCAACAGAATAGCCAACCGGTTTTGCTCCAAACCCACAGCCACCCGTCGTGGATTGGTCATCATAGAATGATCCACCAGCGCTTGAATCTCGACCAACAGAGGACGAGTCCCTTCCCACACCACCATGACAGAACTGCCAGCGGTAACTTCATCACCACGGCTCAAGAAAATCGCTGATGGGTTACTAACCTCGCGCAATCCCTGTTCGGTCATGGCGAATACGCCAAGCTCATTAACGGCTCCAAACCGATTTTTATGGCTACGTAAAGTGCGAAAACGGGAATCCGCTTCACCATCAAGCATCACTGAGCAATCAATACAGTGTTCCAACACTTTCGGACCCGCCAACGAGCCATCTTTGGTCACATGACCAACCATAACAATGGCAACACCACGAGTCTTAGCAAACCGAGTAAGATAAGCGGCAGTCTCTCTGACCTGAGCGACACTCCCCGGCGAAGATTGAATATCCGCCATATGCATCACTTGAATGGAGTCAATCACCATCAACTTTGGTTGCTCCTGCTCCGCAATCAAACAAATTTGTTCAATACTGGTTTCTGACAACATATTCAGATTATCAGTCGGCAATCCCAACCGGTGCGCACGCATTGCCACCTGCTGTAACGACTCTTCCCCAGTGACATATAAAGTTTTCATCTGTGCAGACAACTGACACATCGTCTGCAACAATAAGGTACTTTTCCCTGCTCCCGGATTACCGCCAATCAGAATCGCGCTACCGGGAACAACACCACCGCCAAGCACCCGATCGAACTCTTTAAATCCGGTAGAAAAACGAGGAAGTTCTTCCAGACTGATCTCTGATAATTTCTGAACCCTGCTGACACCAGCATCTCCCGCATAACCACTGAACCGGTCATTACGGGAGGAAGGTGCTGCGGCTAAGCGCACCTCCGTAATGGTATTCCAAGCATGACACGCACTACATTGCCCCTGCCAGCGCGGATAATCCGCCCCACACTCATTACAGACAAATGCCCGCTTTGCTGCTTTAGCCACTCTGCACTCCTAAAAACTCTATACCCGTCATCTTTCAAGTTGCCTCTTTGTTGGCTGCACTCACTCACCCCAGTCACATAGTTTGCTATGCTCCCAGGGATTCGCTCCCTTGCCGTCGCGATGCATCTTGAAATCCATAGGGTATATTAACGCTCTTCGTGTTTGAGACCACCACTTAACACACACAATACTCCCATGAGATCAGCATGACGGATGGTCACTTTCGACTGTGCATAAACTTTCGGCTTGGCATGGTAAGCAATACCTAACCCTGCTTTGCGGATCATCTTCAAGTCATTAGCGCCGTCACCAATGGCGACAGTTTGCTCCAATGGGATATCCAGTTTTTTTGCCAGTTTCATCAATGTAGCAGCCTTATATTTAGCATCAACAACCGGTCCTATAACCTTACCTGTCAACTGACTATTTTTGACTTCTAACTGATTGGCTACCGCAGCCACCAAACGTAAATTCTGGCGCAAATGGTCAGCAAAATAGGTAAAACCACCCGATGCGATGGCCACATGCCAATCAAAGGATTGTAACTTACGCACCAGACTGGTCAGCCCCGGCATAAGTGGTAAATTTTCTACAACCTGTCGCAGAATATCAGCATCAGCCCCTGCCAACTGAGCAACTCGCTCCCGCAGACTATCAGAAAAATCCAGCTCTCCTTGCATTGCCCGTTCGGTAATTTCGGCCACTTTGTCACCTACGCCAGCCAAACGAGCTATTTCATCAATACATTCAATTTGAATTGCCGTTGAATCCATATCCATCACCAGCAAACCTGGTGACCGCAACCGAGGGATCTGCCCCAAAGGAACCACATCTAACCGACACTCATCAGCCAGCCGTTTAATACGAGCAGTCAAATTTCCGGCAATACGTACTACCTGATAATCATCAATACGCCATGAAGAAACGATGACAATAGCAGCGCCAAGCCGATGTTGAAAATTACTAATACGTTGTTTATCCAGGCCACGGCCATATATCAACCAACCACTGTCACCCGCTCGGTAATCCAACGGCATCACTTCGTCACCACTTAACGAAAGTGGTAATCCCGGCCACTTATGGACCTCCTCCGGCAAATAGTGATAAGCCAGGTTATTAGACATTAATCCCTACTCCTGTAATCCCACATGATTTGACAGCAAAAAATTGCGCTTCAAACTATCCTCTCTGTACTGCATCTGGCAACATTGCGTTGACCAAAGCTTGGAAGAGATAACGATGATCAAAGCTAAATTAAAATTCCGACTGCATAAAACAGCTATTATCTTGATTTGCATTGCTTTATTAGTATTTCTAATGCAGGGCGTTTCTTATTTTAGCCGTTCTCACCAACAAGCCCAGATGGATCAATTTGAGGAATTGGCAAAAACCTTGGCAAAACAAGTCGCATTCAGCTTATCTGATTATATGGAGAGTGGCAGCAAAGATCTTAATAATGAGCGGATACTGGCTAATTTGCATCATCTGACGACAAACAGCCGCATACTTGATGCCAGTGTTTATCTTAACAATGGGACACAGGTTGCTCATAGCGGGGAGAACGTATCCGTGCGGGATCGTCTGTCTTTGGATGGTAAAAAAGCGGGCAGCTATTTTAACTACCAGATAGTCGTCCCCATCCCAGGAAAAGATGAACCCAAAGGCTTTCTGCGCCTGACGCTGGATACCCACAAATTGGCAACTGAGTCCAAACAGGTGGATAACACGACTAACTTACTTCGGATCATGATCTTACTCGCTTTAGCAATTGGTTTTATTCTGGCACATAACCTATTGCAATTAACGCCAAGTCGATGGCAACAATCACCTTATTTACTGACAGCCAACAGTAAATCAAGTGCAAATGAAGAAGAAGAGAAATAAAGCGAAAATTTCTTACTCAATCATTTTGGTATCGAAACCAATAAATGCGATTATTTCTACCATCCCATTATTTAATAACTAAAGTAATAGTTTATTATGTTACTTTAACCTTAATTACATAATAATATTCTTAGTGACATATATCACATATTTATCAATATATAGAATTAAATTAAAAATACCTGACGTTAGTTACATAACTCATTAATTAACAACGTATTTTTCACTCCTGATCATTTTCTAACAAAAATATATCTATTTGTTTTTATTATAAATTTAAAACAAGCCATATTTTTCAATCATATCACTAGGTAAATCCACATATTGATTATTAAGTCAAATTAATGACTAATAGCGCCCCAAAAATTATATGACGCATGCGGGATGCCAAAGAATAATGAAAAAAAAGGTTATTATTTTTACTAGCTTTCTTATTGTTACTACCGATGTTAAAGCCGCCGAAATATCAGATCAGCAACTCATTCATCAACAAGAACGACAGAAAGCACTGGAAGCCCAATTAGCGCCGCCACCAGCGGATATTCGTCTGTCTGTTCCTGAAACAGCAGTACCTTCTAAATTTCCCGTCGATACGCCCTGCTTTCCCATTACGCGAGTCGTTCTTGAAGGCACGGAACATTTTCCTCACTGGTTACCTTTAAAGCGTTTATCCCAACAGGGAGAAAACCAATGTCTGGGCACTCAGGGGATTAATATATTAATGACTCGGATACAAAACCGGTTAATTAATCATGGCTATGTCACTAGCCGAGTATTAGCGCCCAGTCAGAATCTTAATTCCAAGACCTTAAAACTCATGATCATACCGGGCAAAATTGGGCATATTCGCTATACCGCTGAAAGTGGCAATTATATTCAACGGATAACCACATTTCCTCCCCGCGAAGGAGCGCTACTTGACTTACGGGATATTGAGCAAGGATTAGAAAATTTACAACGTTTTCCTACTGTTCAAGCCGACATGGAAATTGTACCGAATGAACAGTTAGGCGAAAGCGATATCGTGCTGAACTGGCGTCAATCAAGACATTGGCGACTCGCTAGCTATCTGGACGATTCGGGTTCTAAAAGTACCGGGCGTTACCAAGGCGGATTAACTTTATATCTGGATAATCCTCTTGCGTTGAGTGATCTATTTTATATCTCCGGTGGGCGCGATATTCGCTCTCCTTCTGGTCGCAGCAGCAAAAACTACACCATCCATTACTCCCTACCAGTGGGATACTGGATGGCAGGCATCACTGCCAGTAATTACGATTACAACCAAAAGGTAGCCAGGCCAACTAAAGACGACAAATACAGCGGCGAAAGCAAAAATCTGAATGTCCAACTCAGCCGGATCTTGCATCGTAACGCCAGTCAAAAAACCTCGGTTAACGGCGAAATTTATCGTCGCACATCCAAAAGTTTCATTAATGACCTGGAAATCGACGTACAGCGCCGAGAAACGGCTGGCTGGAAATTAGGATTATCTCATCGTCACTACATCGGTAGTGCCACCTTGGATGCCGGAGTGACTTACCAGCGAGGAACTCGCTGGTTTGGGGCACAACCCGCACCAGAAGAGGTCCGCGGTGAAGCCACTGCCTTACTTAAAACAACCCAGTTTTCTGCGGCACTTTCTGCGCCATTTACCCTATTTTCTCAGCCATTCATCTACAAAACCCAGTACCTGCGTCAAATAAGCGCCAGAACGTTAACGCCACAGGATCAATTTTCAATTGGCAACCGCTGGACCGTACGCGGATTTGACGGCGAACGCACACTGAATGGAGATCATGGTTGGTACAGCCGTAACGAACTGGAATGGCAAACGCCACTGAATGGTCAATCCCTGTATATGGGCATGGATTATGGCGAAATTGGCGGGCCGGGGAATGAGCAGCGACTGGGAAAACATCTGGCGGGTGGCGTTCTGGGCTGTCGCGGCAGTCTCAAAGGCGTGAGCTATGACCTGTTTGCTGGTATCCCGTTATCCAAACCGGATGGCTTTCAAACCTCATCAGTCACAACCGGATTCAGTTTGTACTGGCAGTACTAATTCAAAATAACAACGCAGCCAAAGTTATCGCAGATAAAAAGTGTTAGTGGAGAAAAACAATGAACAAGCATCTGTATCGTATTATCTTTAACAAAGCCCGGAACATGCTGATGGTCGTGGCTGATATTGCCACCTCTGGGCAAGGTAGTACGGTACGCCGCCGCAGTCGTCGGCAATCACCACAATGCCTTTGCCGGTTAACAGCGTTACGACTGAGTTTGTTATTGGCAACCGGCTGCATCTCCCTAACAGCGCAAGCCAATATTGTGGCCGACGGACAAGCACCGGGTAATCAGCAACCGACTATCCTGAACAGTGCAAACGGTACGCCACAAATCGATATTCAAACCCCTAACGCCGCAGGTATCTCGCGTAATACCTACAGCCAATTCGATATCGATAAACGAGGCGTCATCCTTAACAACAGTCACAATGCTGTCCAAACTCAACTGGGCGGTATGGTGGCAGGCAATCCTTGGCTTGCCAAAGCAGAAGCCAAAATCATTCTCAATGAAGTGAACAGTATTAACGCCAGTAAACTTAATGGCTGGATAGAAGTCGCCGGACAAAAAGCCAACGTTATTATTGCCAACCCGGCGGGCATCACTTGCAACGGCTGCGGATTCATTAACGCCCATCGCGCAACACTCACCACAGGACAGGCCATGATGGAACAAGGCCGACTGAAAGGCTTTGATATTGACCGGGGAGAAGTCCGCATAGAAGGGCTGGGACTGGACAGCTCACAACAAAATTACACCGAAATTATTGCCCGCTCGGTGGTCATCAACGGCAAACTGCACGCGAAAGATCTAAAAATCACCACCGGACGTAATATCGTTGATGCAGCTCACCAGAATATTGAGAAAAAAACTGCTGACCGCAGCAAGAATCCCTCATTTACGCTGGACGTAGCCGCACTCGGTGGCATGTACGCCAATAAAATCATGCTGGTGGGTACCGAATTTGGTGTAGGGGTACGTAACGCCGGCCACATCGGAGCAACCGCCGGTGAAGTTCGCCTCACAGTTGATGGACTAATTGAGAATAGTGGCACCATTGCCGCACGAAGCAATACCATAATCAAAGCGGAGTCGATACAAAGCGCCAGCGGCAGCACCCTATCCGCCGGTATTGATAATAAAGGAAAAGCCACGCTGCCCGGATCGCTGACACTGACCGCCAAACAGCACATTCAGGCCAATGGAAAAAATCTGGCAACCAATACTCTGGCAGTACAGAGTAAAAAGATTGATCTCAGCGGCAGCCAAACTTCTGCTAACAACATTCAACTCACTGCCAGTCAGCAAGAGGTTAGCACCGCCAACGCTACAGTCACCGCTGACAGCTTTACAGCTAAAACACCAGGCCAATTTAACAACGACGGCGGCACACTGGTAGCACGAGAAATCAACTTAACGACTCCAGCCTTATCCAACAATCAGGGAAAAATTAATCAAACCGGCAACGGCGAGCTGGTACTGAACACCCAAACACTGAATAACCAAAGCGGAACCATTCTCAATGAAGGAAAACGACTGGCTATCACCACAGGAACGCTGGACAACCATCATGGAAAAATCGCCAATAACGGGAATGACCTGAACCTAACCGTCCACAAGAAAGCGGACAACACGGAAGGAGGGACAATTCAACTCGCCGGCAAAGGTAAACTGTCACTCAACACCCATCAGTGGATAGGTGACGGAGGCAAACTACTCTCCAATGGCGAGCTGGATATACAAGCCCACAACCTGCAACTAAACAAAAAAGCAGTCACTACCGCCGACAAGATTACAATAAAAACAGACACATTAAGCCATCAGAGTGGAGTAATGCAGCAGAATGGCAAAGATAAGATGTCCCTCACTGCCAAGACGCTGAATAACCAAGATGGCGAGATTAAAGGTAATGGCAACCTGAAAATCGATGCCACCACCTTGGATAACAGTAAAGGTAAAATCGCTGCAACCGGTGGCAGCACAGAACTGATCATTGCGAAAAACATTGAAAACGTTGACGGACGAATCGAAGCCAAAACAAAGCTCACAACAAAAAGTCAGGCGTTGAATAACCATCAAGGATCATTACTGGCTCAGCAGATAGACAGCCAAACCAAAGGAGATAAATTCACCAACACCGCAGGACAAGTTATTGCCAAAGAAAAACTCACCCTAAACAGCGGTGAGCTGGATAACACGTCTGGTTTGTTACAATCTGGCAGTGACATGATAGTCAATACTCATGGACAGAGACTGACTAACGCCAAAAGTGATGACAAAAACAAAAAAGGCATATTAAGCAGCGGTAATCTGGAACTCCGTACAGGTGATATCAACAACACCGCCGGCATTATTTCCGCTAAAGGAAAAACCACCCTTAACGCCGGTAACGTTGACAATACCGACGGTCAACTCTTATCACAACAGATGGCGGAACTGACCACACAAGCATTAGATAACACTCGTGGACAGATCCAATCAGAGTCAAGCCTGTTGTTGGATACCCAAAACCAAGCCCTGACCAATACCGACAGTGGCAAAACTGGCGGTATCATTGCCAAAGACTCATTACGCATTTCCAGCGGTGACCTGACTAATAATGCGGGCGTTATCCTTGGTCATGGCATTCACATCGATACCCATGAACAACGGCTAAGCAACCAAAAAGGCACCATAGAGAGCAAGAAAAATCTGCAACTTGACAGTGGAGAGCTCGACAGTACCAGTGGACAAATAAAATCTGATGGCGACATGACATTAGACACCCACGGGAAAAAGCTCACCACCGCTAAAAGCAGTGACACGGGTGGCGTGACCAGTAAGGGAGCGCTCACCTTAAAAACAGGCGAGATAGACAACCACGATGGCACCATCACGGGTACAGGAACGACAACGATAACGGGTGGAGAACTCCACAACCAACGAGGAAAACTTGTCAGCAAAACCGGTCCCCTGACATTAACGGTAAACAACACTGACAACAGCGGTGGACTACTGCAATCCGCGGGTGATCTGACACTGGATACGAAAAGTGGGCTGCTAACCAACACCAACAGCGGCAAAGACCGGGGCATCATCAGCATAGGCAACATGAAGCTGACGACCCAAGGCGTTAACAACGATGCGGGCCTAATCCATGCGGGTAAAAACCTGATCCTTGACGGGCAGAAAGGAACCATAACCAATAGCAACAGCCAGCCTAATCAAGGTATTCGTAGCTCAGGAGACTTGACGCTGACGGCAAGTGCTATTGATAACCATCAAGGATCTGTAGAAGCTGATAAACGACTCACCGTAACATCCGGGATAGTTGACAACACCGGTGGCTTGTTGAAATCCGGCACAGCCCTGTCGCTCAACACCCAAGGCCAGAAACTGACTAACGCACAGAGCGGAGAAAAACGCGGTATCCGCAGCGGCAGTGATCTGAAGCTGGAAGCCGGTGAAATTGATAACACCGCTGGCGTAATAGATGCGCAAGGTGAAACCTCGCTAACTAGCCAAAACCTCAACAACACCGGCGGTAAAATCCTCTCACGGAAAAAAGCCGATCTGACAACACAAGCGGTCAACAACCAACGTGGACAGATACAATCCGCAACCCGTTTGAAATTAGATACACAACAGCATGAACTCACTAACACCGATAGCGGTAAAAATGGCGGGATCGTCGCAGAAGATGCCCTGGAACTGACTACCGGTAAACTGATCAATGACCACGGATCTATCCGTGGTGGTGAAACCCACATTAACACTCATCATCAAGCACTAAACAACGTGGCCGGCACCATAGCCAGTAAGAAAAACCTAAAACTCGATAGCGGAGAACTTAACAGTACCGGCGGGAGAATAGAGTCTACCGGTGATATGACGCTGACCACTGACGATATTGACAACCAAGACGGTGTGATTATCGGTACAGGAACAACCACCGTTACCGGCGGTGAGCTGAAAAACCAAGGCGGGACCCTCGCCAGTGAAACCAGCGCACTCACATTGACCGTGAAAAAAACCGATAACAGCGGCGGCCTGTTGAAATCCAAGGGTGATCTGACACTCGATACACAAGGTGAACTACTGACTAACCTCAACAGCGGCAAGACCGGAGGCATCATCGGTGCAGGCAATGTCAAGCTGACCGCTCAAGGCATCAATAATGACGCGGGCTGGATCCATGCGGATAAAAACCTGACTCTAGATGGGCAACAAGGCAAAATAACCAACCGCAACAGCCAGCCTAAACAGGGGATCTCAAGCCAGGGAGAGTTGGCAATAACCGCGGGCGCTATCGATAACCAACAGGGAAGAGTCATCGCCGATAAGCAGCTCAACGTGACATCAACAGGAGCCGTTGATAATACCAGCGGTAAAATAGTCAGCCAGAATCAACAACTCACCATGAATACCGGTGAACTGAATAACACAAGTGGTTTGCTGCAATCCAAAACAACCCTTTATCTTAACACCCACGGCCAAAAGCTGACTAATACGCAAAGCGGGGATGACCTCGGCATACGCAGCGACAGTGACCTGACTCTGGAAGCCGGTGAAATTGATAACACCGCTGGCAAGATAGACTCACAAGGCAAAACCACGCTAACCAGCCAAAACCTCAACAACACTGACGGTAAAATCCTCTCGAAAGGAAAAGCCGATCTGACGACACAAGCCGTCAACAACCAACGTGGGCTGATACAATCCTCAGCCAGTCTGAAACTGGATACCCAACAGCATGAACTCACCAACACCGATAGCGGTAAAAACGGGATCATCGCAGAAGATACCTTGGAACTGACTACCGGCAAACTGATCAATGACCGCGGCGATATTCGTGGTAACGAAACCCACATTAACACTCATCAGCAAGCACTAAACAACTTGGCTGGCACCATATTCAGTAAGAAAAACCTACAGCTCGACAGTGGAGAACTCAACAGTACCGGCGGACGAATAGAGTCTACCGGCGATATGACACTGAACACGCACGGGGAAAAACTAACCACCGCCAAAAGCGGCAAAACCGGTGGTGTTTTCAGTAAAGGGACAATGACCCTTACCACTGGCGAGATCGACAACCAAGATGGTTTTATCAAAGGTACAGGAACAACCACCGTTACCGGCAGTGAACTGAAAAACCAAGGCGGAACCCTTGCCAGTGAAACCGGCTCGCTCACATTGACCGTGAAAAAAACCGATAACAGCGGCGGCCTGTTGAAATCAGCAGGTGATCTGACACTCGATACACAAGGTGAGCTACTGACTAACCTCAACAGTGGCAAGACCGGGGGCATAATTAGTGCAGGCAATGTCAAACTGACTGCTCAAGGCATCAATAATGAAGCTGGCTGGATCCATGCGGATAAAAACCTGACTCTAGATGGGAAACAAGGCAAAATAACCAACCGCAACAGCCAACCTAAACAGGGGATAACAAGCCAGGGAGAGTTGACAATAACTGCGGGCGCTATCGATAACCAACAGGGAAGAGTCATCGCCGATAAACAACTCCACGTGACATCAACAGGAACCGTTGATAATACCAGCGGTAAAATAGTCAGCCAGAATCAACAACTCACCATGAATACCGGTGAACTGAATAACACAAGTGGTTTGCTGCAATCCAAAACAACCCTTTCTCTTAACACCCACGGCCAAAAGCTGACTAATACGCAAAGCGGGGATGACCTCGGCATACGCAGCGACAGTGACCTAACCCTAAAAGCCGGTGAAATTGATAACACTGACGGTAAAATCCTCTCGAAAGGAAAAGCTGATCTGACAACACAAGCCGTCAACAACCAACGTGGGCTGATACAATCCTCAGCCAGTCTGAAACTGGATACCCAACAGCAGAAACTGACGAATACCGATAGCGGAGAACTTAACGGAATCCTCGCACTGGATAGCCTAAAACTGATTACAGGTGAACTCATCAATGATTTCGGATATATCCGTGGCGATGAAACTCACATCAATTCTCATCAACAAACATTAAGCAACCTAACTGGCACCATAGTCAGTAGGAAAAACCTACAACTCGACAGCGGCAAGTTAGACAGTACCGGTGGACTAATAAAGTCTGACGGCAACATGACGATAGATACTCACGGAAAAAAACTGACCACCGCCAAAAGCGGCGATACCAGAGGCGTTATCAGTAAAGGAACGATGGCCCTGACTACCGGTGAAATCGACAATCAGGATGGTGCTATCATCGGTACAGGAGCAACGACAGTGACTGCGGGTGAACTGAAAAACCAAGGCGGAACCCTCATCAGCGAAAAAGATGCTCTAACATTATCAGTGAACCAAACTGATAACAGCGGCGGCCTGTTGCAATCCGCAAGCAAACTCACTATCAATACGCACGGCCATTCACTAACTAATAAAAACAGTGGTGATCGGGGCGGTATCCGCAGCCAGGACGAAATATTAATTACCAGCGGTGATTTACATAATCAGGCTGGTACAATTACCAATCGCAAAATCGCAAACGTAGATAATACTCAAGACACCATTGTTGGCACCCAACAGATAAAGCTGATTACCCAAGCATTTAATAACCAACAAGGCAAGGTCCATTCTGATGGCAACCTGAATCTCAACACTCAAGGCCAACGCCTGAATAACACCGGCGACAAAGATAAATCAGGCGAATTCTCTGCTCGCGGAGATTTGACACTGGATATCGGAGAATTAAACAACGACGCTAGCTTTATCGCCGCGGATGGCAAAACTAAGATTACCAGTACAACCCTCACCAATAAAAAAGGACTGATTGCTGGTAACAGTGGACTGGAGATTCATAGCCAGACGCTTACCAACAGCAATGGCTCATTGAAGTCAGCAAAAACCGTCAATATTGACACAAATGGGCAGCTACTGGACAACCAGCATGGCCGTATTATTGGCGATGACAACACCACCGTGACCAGTGGCAAACTGAATAACCAACACGGACACATTCAGGGTAAAAAACTCACCATCGACACCGGGCAAGCCGATACGGATAACCAAGACGGTAAGCTGCTGTCAACAGACACCATGAACCTGAATACCCTACAGCTCGACAACCGCCGCGGACAGGTCAAAGCCATAGGTAACGCGACGATTAACGCGCCGAAACAAACGAACAATACTGGCGGCCTTATCCACAGTGACCAACAACTGACACTAAAAACAGCGGAACTCATTAACCGGGAGACTCATCACCCTGACCAGGGTACCGAAGCCCAAGACCTGATAATTGAAGCTCAACAGATAGATAACACCCAGGGAACATTACAGGGAGCCAACCGCCTGCAAGCTATCATTAATCAGTCTCTGAAAAACGAACAAGGGCTAATCTCCGGTGGAAAACAACTCACCATCGAAGATAAAACCCAGAAACTGACGGTGAATAACCAGCAAGGCACACTGACTGGGAGTGAAAAGGTCAAAATTAAAGCCAACGCCTTGAGCGGTGACGGCCAAATCTTATCGCAGGGCGATATAGAGGTGAAATTAAAACAAGACTTCCACAACACCGGTAACATCGCCGCCGATGGCAAGCTGTCTCTGGAAACCGACGGCAACATTATCAATGACAGCAAAATTAAAGCCGAACAGGCGTACCTGGAAGCCCTAAATCTCACCAACACCCAAGCTGCGGAAATCAGAGCCAAGCAAACCGAAGTCAACGTCCGAAACACGCTGACCAACACCGGGCTCATTGACGGCGAACTGACCCATCTCACCACCAAAGTACTGGACAACACCGGAACCGGACGTATTTACGGTGACCAAATAGCGCTCAAGACTGACACTCTCAATAACACAGCAAAAGATGATAAAGCCGCCGTCATTGCCGCCCGAGATCGATTAGATATCAGCACCGGAACCCTCAACAACCGTAACCATGCCCTGATTTACAGCGTGGGTGACATGCGCATTGGTGGACAACTGGATGAGAACCTGGCTGCGACTAGTCAAGCTGGCCGACTCAGCAATCACGCGGCAACCATTGAGGCCGGGGGTAACCTAAAGATTGATGCCGCTATTATCAAAAATACCAACAACGGTTTGGTCACCCATATCGTCGAAACAGAAAAATCCCAGCGTCATGAAGCCGTATTGAGCGGCCACACTACCCGCTATGACTGGTCACAAGTGAATACTTCCCGTCGCAACAAATACGGCGTGCACAGAGCCGTCATGCCGGATGGCAGCGGAAGTGAGGAATTTTACGAGTACCGATATACCCGTACCATCAATGAAACCCAGATAAAAGAGAGTGATCCAGGTAAAATTTTGTCTGGGGGTAATATGACCATCAATAGCGCGATGCTGACCAATGACGACAGTCAGATCGTAGCAGGTGGAATACTCGGGGGTGATATTGACGAGCTACACAATAACGCCACCAAAGGTGAACGTATCATTACGGATGAAGGTAGCGAAATCCGTTGGTATGCCAAAAAGAAAAAACGTCGATTCAGAGGAACCAAAACCTCCCAAGGAAAAGACTGGGACGACTATAACCCAGCACCGATAACCGAAACCATTGACCTGAAAGCCCTAGCCTGGCAGGGCAACACTCGTCCAAACTCTACCGGCATAACAATAGGTGACAGGCAGACAAGCCGTGTTCAAAGTACACCAACCGGGATTAATCTGACCTCAAGAATGGCGGAAGCCGGTGAAGTTACGTTCACCAATGCCACTATCAACGCCATCACACTACCGAACAGGGACATACCGACTGATCGCCCAATACTTTCACCTACGAGCCAACAGACTGAGCAGATATTATCGTCCGGCGCAGTGGCACTACCAAGCCGAGATGCACTCACTGAACACCCAATACTTTCACCTACAGGTCAACAGACTGAGCAGGTATTATCGTCCGGAGCAGTAGTACTACCAAACAGAGATGCACTCACTGAACACCCGGTACTTCCACCCGTTCAACAAACTGAACGGGTACTCCCCCCGGTGACGGTCACCCTACCCAACAGTGGTCCATTAGATGAGCGCCCGCTGGTGTTACCAACAGGCCAACAATTTGAACTAACGCTACCGTCTGATACCGTCCAAGGTCAAAGCGTCGAACCTCTTATCCGTATCGTTGCTCCAGATACCCGCCTGCCGGACAACAGCCTGTTTGTCGTACAGCCGGGCAGTGACAGCCATTATTTAGTGGAGACCGACCCTAAATTCACCCAATATAAAAAGTGGCTAGGCACGGATTACATGCAACAACAGTTAACCCACGACCCGGTACTGGCACACAAACGCCTGGGAGATGGGTTCTACGAACAGCGCCTGGTGCGTGATCAAATCACCCAACTGACCGGCCAGCGTTATCTGGCGGGTCACCACAATGATGAAACTCAGTTCAAAGCGTTAATGGAAGCTGGCGTTGCCTTCAGCAAACAGCAACAACTCACCCCCGGTATCGCCTTGAGCCCATCGCAGATGGCGCTGCTCACCTCAGACATTATCTGGCTGACCAACCGGACCGTGACTCTGGCAGATGGCACAAAACAGACCGTGACCGTGCCACAGGTCTACGCTCGCGTGAATAAAGGCGATCTGACCGGTGACGGTGCTCTACTCTCCGGTAAAAACGTGACAATAAATAGCCGAAGAGATATTACCAACAGCGGCACCATCAGCGGACGTGAAGTCACCCAACTGGCAGCCAGCAATCTGACCAACAGCGGCTTTATCCAAAGCGGCAAAGTGGATTTAACCGCCCGGCAGGACATCACCAACCTCGGCGGACAAATTCGGGGCCGTGACCGCGTTTCTGCACAGGCAGATCGGGATATCACCAGTGCCTCTACCCTGCGCGGAGCAGGTGCTGACCGCTGGCAGGATCGGCCAGCGGGCATTTATGTCCAGAATGACAACGGTACTTTGTCGCTGAAAGCCCTCAACAACATCCATCTCACTGCCAGTGACGTGGAAAATGCGGGCAAAGACGGTCAGACAGAGATAACAGCGGGCCTCGACCTGACTCTGGATACCCTGCGTATCCATCGCACAGAAAACAGTGACTGGGGGAGCGACAACTATCGCCATCTGACACAACAACATGACGTCGGTAGCCAGATAACCACCGCCGGGAACCTGGCGCTGAGAGCGGGCAATAACCTCAATGCTACCGCGGCTAACGTGAACGCCGGTCAACAACTTACCGCTCAGGCCGGGAACAACATCACCCTGAATGCCGGTACCGCTTCATCAGACCTGACAGAACACAGCAAACAGACCAGTAAAGGCTTACTCTCCAAATCCTCCGTCGAAACCCACGATGAGGTGCATGAACGCCGGGCACAGAGCACCACGCTCAGCGGTGACCGCGTGACTGTACAGGCCGGAAATGACCTCAACATCATCGGCAGTAACGTGGCAGGCACTCAGGATGTTCATCTGGCCGCAGGCAATCAGCTCACCATCACTACCGCGGATGAAGCCCGTCATGAAACGCACTTCAAACAAGAGAAAAAATCCGGTCTGATGGGGACCGGCGGTATCGGCTTCTCCGTCGGCAAAGCCAGCCAAAAATCCACTACCGATATCGACAGCAACCTCAACAAAGGCAGCACGGTCGGCAGCAGCCAGGGCAATGTAACATTCAGCGCCGGAAAACAGCTCAACCTTCACGGCAGTGATGTCGTGGCGGGCCGCGATACGCAACTTTCCGGCCAAAACATTCACATCACCAGTGCGGAAAACAGCCACACCGCTATCACCAAAACCGAACAGAAACAAAGCGGCCTGACCGTGGCGCTGTCCGGCACCGCAGGCGGGGCCCTGAATTCCGCCGTTCAAACGGTTCAAACCGCCAACAATGAAAGTGACAGCCGTATCAAAGCCTTACAAGGCACCAAAGCCGCCCTTAGCGGGGTACAAGCTGTCCAGGCAGCCCGTCTGGCCGACGCTAAAGGTGGTGACGACAAAGCCAACAACAACCTGGTGGGTGTCAGCCTCTCCTACGGCAGCCAGTCCTCCCGGTCAGAACTGAAACAGCACCAGACCACTCAACAGGGCAGCAGCCTGATGACCGGGGATAATCTCACCCTCACCGCTTCCGGGACATCAGACCAGCACGGCGATATCCGCATTCAGGGCGGCCAGTTGCAGGCGGGTAAAGACCTGCAACTCAATGCCAGCCGGGATATCCAGCTCTCATCCAGCCAGAACACCGAACAGACCACCGGCAAAAACAGCAGTCGCGGTGGCTCACTGGGCGTCGGTTTCACTGCCGGACCGGGGGGCACGGGTATCAACCTCTCCGCCAGTGTTAACCACGGCAAAGGCCGTGAAAGCGGCAACGGCGTCAGCCATAACGAAACTACGCTGGATGCAGGACAAACCGTCACCCTCAACGCCGGCCGGGATGCCTCGCTCAAAGGCGCTCAGGTCAGCGGCGAACAGATTACCGCCGACGTCAAACGCCACCTGACGCTCAGTAGCGAGCAGGACAGCAACCGCTACGATATGAAGCAGCAGAACGCCAGTGCCGGTGTCAGTGTTACTCTCGGTCCACAACCGGGCGGTTCATTGAACCTCAGCGCCAGCCGCGACAAAATCCACAGCAACTTTGACTCCGTACAGGAACAAACCGGACTGTTTGCCGGCAAAGGCGGCTATCAGGTAAAAGTGGGTGAACACACCCAGCTTGACGGCGCAGTCATTGCCAGTACCGCAGACAAAGACAAAAACACCCTCGATACCGGCACGCTGGGCTTTGGCGATATCAAAAACAAAGCGGATTTTAAAACCGAACACCATAGTGCGAGTATCAGCACAGGTGGCTCAGCCGGCGGCATGTTCCTCAGTAATCTGGCGGCCAATACCCTGGGCGGCGCTAACCGGGAAGGCCACGCCCAAAGCACCACTCACGCCGCGGTCAGTGACGGCACCCTGATTATTCGGGATAAAGACCACCAGCAACAGGATGTCACCACCCTCAGCCGGGATACCGACCATGCTAACAATGCTCTCAGCCCTATCTTTGACAAAGAGAAAGAGCAGCAACGGCTGAAACAGGCCCAACTGATTGGCGAAATCAGTGCGCAGGTGATTGATATCGCCGGCACCGAAGGGGCCATTATCGCCACCAAAGCAGCCCACGCCAAACTGGAGAACATCAGTGACCCGGATAGAGAAGCGGCTATAAAAGTACTGAAGGATAAAGGTAAAACCGACATCACCCCGGCGCTTATTAAAGACCAGATTTACAAGACTGCCTATAACGCGGCATTGAATGAGTCTGGTCTGGGCACCGGTGGGAAATACCACACGGCTTTACAGGCGGCTACCGCGGCTATTCAGGGACTCGCGGGCGGAAATATTGGTCAGGCACTGGCAGGCGGCGCTTCCCCTTACCTGGCCGGGGTGATTAAAGACCTGACTACCGACCCGAAAACCCATCAAGTCGATGTCGTCACCAATACCCTGGCCCATGCCATTCTGGGGGCCGTGGCCGCCGAAGTCAGTGGCAACAATGCGCTGGCGGGTGCGGCAGGAGCGGCAGGCGGTGAACTGGCTGCCCGGGAACTGATGAAGCATATTCACGGCGAAAATGCTAAAGTCAGTGACTTAAGTGAAGAAGAAAAACAGACCATCAGCACCCTCTCCACCCTGGCCGCGGGACTGGCCGGCGGCATTGCCGGTGACTCCACCGACAGCGCCGTCACCGGGGCCCAGGCCGGGAAGAATGCGATTGAGAACAATTTCCTGAAGGCAGGTCAGATCACCTCATGGTTGGAAAAATATAAAGCATCATCTACTGATGAAGAAAAGAATCGTTTAATTGAGGTTGCTAGTAAAGCTGATCAAGATCAGCAACAGAAAGCTATTGAAACTAAGATTTCAAAAGATTATCTGATGAAACAACAGGAAGAGTTGATCAAGCTTATTCAATCACCAAATTGTGACGCTGACTGTACAAAATTAACAGAATATAGCCTTAACCAGATTAGTCCAGTAATTGATAATTACGATACATTGCAGAAAAGCAATAATATCCCACGGGCAGTAATTGCAACAATTTCTCTAGCCTTACCGACATTAGCTAAAACGGCTACACCTGCTGTTACTAATTGGATTGGAAGTACGACTATTGCAAACAGAGCTATAGGTGTAGGTACTACAGGCTTAGCCAACCTAGGAATGCAAGGTTACAACATCTACAACAATCCTCAAGAAAACTTTAGCTATACCAGTTTCGGGACATCTTTGATTACAGGCGGTGCAACGGCAGGAATGGGGTATTGGGGTACTGCTGCGACTAATACATTAGGAGCAGGTGTTTCTAGCGTAATTGATGGAAATTCTCCGTGGTTACCAATGGGAGGCGCGTTTGTAGGATCATCAGTAGGTTATGGAGTGACAAAGGGAACTACTAACTATTTGGATAATAAAATGAATCCTTGGTCAAATGGATTTAAAGAAAGATTCAATTTAATCAATCCTTCGATATCTGCACCACCGTTAGTATCCCCTGCTCCTGGCATTGTTGGTAGTGCAGTAGGAGCTGTTGGTTCTGAAACTGCAAATAAAGTAATCATGGATGAGTTAAGCTCTAAGGATAAAAAATGAAATTTATAATCTATTTTTTATATTGGTCTTTAGTTCAGAGCATAGGTGTGTTCATCACGGTCATGGCGGTAAAACTGTTAGTTAAATTTGTTCTTTATTTTGAAACTGGCGTGTTTTTCATCGGTTATAAAGATATTGTTGAGGCTATTGGAATAGGTGTTGTTATGGGGATATTCCTAGGTGGTGTTATTTGTTTGATAAATTATCTTCAACATAAAAGATTTTAGGAAAAGTTTAATGTCGTCATAATGTTAAAAAGATCCCAACTAAAGTGAACTACCCCCCGAAAGTTGGACACCCAACAAATAGGGGGAAGTTCTGCATGAAGAATTACAGCAAGTGTTTGCTCACATTTAAGCGGACATCGTTTCATCAGACCTGACAGAACACAGCAAACAGACCAGTAAAGGCTTACTCTCCAAATCCTCCGTCGAAACCCACGACGAAGTGCATGAACGCCGGGCACAAAGCACCACGCTCAGCGGCGACCGCGTAACCCTACAAACCGGAAATGACCTCAACATCATCGGCAGTAACGTGGCAGGCACTCAGGATGTTAATCTGGCCGCAGGCAATCAACTCACCATCACCACCGCTGATGAAGCCCGTCATGAAACGCACTTCAAGCAAGAGAAAAAATCCGGTCTGATGGGGACCGGCGGTATCGGCTTCTCCGTCGGCAAAGCCAGCCAAAAATCCACTACCGATATCGACAGCAACCTCAACAAAGGCAGCACGGTCGGCAGCAGCCAGGGCAATGTAACATTCAGCGCCGGAAAACAGCTCAACCTTCACGGCAGTGATGTCGTGGCGGGCCGCGATACGCAACTTTCCGGCCAAAACATTCACATCACCAGTGCGGAAAACAGCCACACCGCTATCACCAAAACCGAACAGAAACAAAGCGGCCTGACCGTGGCGCTGTCCGGCACCGCAGGCGGGGCCCTGAATTCCGCCGTTCAAACGGTTCAAGCCGCTAACAATGAAAGTGACAGCCGTATCAAAGCCTTACAGGGCACCAAGGCCGCCCTTAGCGGGGTACAGGCAGTCCAGGCTGCCCGTCTGGCCGACGCTAAAGGCGGTGGCGACAAAGCCAACAACAATCTGGTGGGCGTCAACCTCTCCTACGGCCGCCAGTCCTCCCGGTCAGAGCTGAAACAGCACCAGACCACTCAACAGGGCAGCAGCCTGATGACCGGGGATAATCTCACCCTCACCGCATCCGGCACACCGGACCAGCACGGCGATATCCGCATTCAGGGCGGTCAATTGCAGGCGGGTAAAGACCTGCAACTCAATGCCAGCCGGGATATCCAGCTCTCATCCAGCCAGAACACCGAACAGACCACCGGCAAAAACAGCAGTCGCGGTGGCTCACTGGGCGTCGGTTTCACTGCCGGACCGGGGGGCACGGGAATCAATCTCTCCGCCAGCACTAACCGTGGTAAAGGCAGTGAAAGTGGCAACGGCGTCAGCCATAATGAAACTACACTGGATGCGGGGCAAACCGTCACCCTCAACGCCAGCCGGGATGCAATGCTCAAAGGCGCTCAGGTCAGCGGCGAACAGATTACCGCCGACGTCAAACGCCACCTGACGCTCAGCAGCGAGCAGGACAGCAACCGCTACGATATGAAGCAGCAGAACGTCAGTGCCGGTGTCAGTGTTACTCTCGGTCCACAACCGGGCGGTTCATTGAACCTCAGCGCCAGCCGCGACAAAATCCACAGCAACTTTGACTCCGTACAGGAACAAACCGGACTGTTCGCCGGTAAAGGCGGCTATCAAGTCAAAGTGGGGGAACACACCCAGCTTGACGGCGCAGTCATTGCCAGTACCGCAGACAAAGACAAAAACACCCTCGATACCGGCACGCTGGGCTTTGGCGATATCAAAAACAAAGCGGATTTTAAAACCGAGCACCATAGCGTGAGTATCAGCACCGGCGGTTCAGTCGGCGGCATGTTCCTCAGTAATCTGGCAGCCAACACCCTGGGCGGCGCTAACCGGGAAGGCCATGACCAAAGCACCACTCACGCCGCGGTCAGTGACGGCACCCTGATTATCCGGGATAAAGACAACCAGCAACAGGATATCACCGCCCTGAGCCGGGATACCGACCACGCCAATAATGCTCTCAGCCCTATCTTTGACAAAGAGAAAGAACAGCAACGGCTTAAACAGGCCCAACTGATTGGCGAAATCAGTGCGCAGGTGATTGATATCGCCAGTACCGAAGGGGCCATTATCGCCACCAAAGCGGCCAACGCCAAACTGGAGAACATCAGTGACCCGGATAGAGAAGCGGCCATAAAAGTACTGAAAGATAAAGGTAAAACCGACATCACCCCGGCGCTTATTAAAGACCAGATTTACAAGACCGCCTATAACGCGGCATTGAATGAGTCTGGTCTGGGCACCGGTGGGAAATACCACACCGCTTTACAGGCGGCTACCGCGGCCATTCAGGGACTCGCGGGCGGAAATATCGGTCAGGCACTGGCAGGCGGCGCTTCTCCTTATCTGGCCGGGGTGATTAAAGACCTGACCACCGACCCAGAAACTCACAAGGTCGATGTCGTCACCAATACTCTGGCCCATGCCATTCTGGGGGCAGTGGCCGCCGAAGTCAGTGGTAACAATGCGCTGGCGGGTGCGGCAGGCGCGGCGGGCGGTGAACTGGCTGCCCGGGAACTGATGAAGCATATTCACGGCGAAAATGCTAAAGTCAGTGACTTAAGTGAAGAGGAAAAACAGACCATCAGCACTCTTTCTACTTTGGCGGCCGGGCTGGCAGGCGGCATTGCCGGTGACTCCACCGGCAGCGCCGTCACCGGTGCCCAGGCCGGGAAGAATGCAGTGGAGAACAACTTCCTGACTGTCAAAAAGAATGATGCATTGATCAAAGCCCTTGACGACCAAAAGGCAGGTAAAAACCTCCTGGAAGCTTCACAAAATATCGTCAGACTCACCAATGAAGACAAAGCCAGTAATGTGATGTTAGACAAATATCGCAAAGGTACATTAGATGAGAAAGGAAAACAGGAGCTGTCTGTTTTGCTCAATCAATATGGCTATGAATTGCAGACAGAATATGGTTTCCCAGGAAAAAAAGCTGCGGCTGCAATTCAGAATTTAGTTAACGGGGGAGCATTTGTTGCGGCTGCCGCAGATGCGAAAGCCTATAATGAAGCATTAAGCTATTTGAAAACGTACAGCGTACATTCAGGACAAGCTGCTCTCGGAACGGATGCATTAACGATATTACCCGGCACACCAGGAACACTTATTCGGGGAAGCATTGTTGCCGGAGGTTCATATCAGGCGGGTACGGGTATTGGGCAGGTTATTGACGGCAAATATGGTAGTGGCGTAGCAAATATGAGTCTGGGTTCACTGGCTATATTTGGAGGTGTTGCCGGTAATAAAGCCATAACCAAGCCGACAGAAGGAATCGTCTCACCAGATAAACTCACAATTCAGGAAAGCAGTAGAGTTTTAGATAAAAAAACTCATACCTCCATTCCTAAGGTCACAGCAGAGTTAACTGATAAAGAAACCGGGAAAAAATTTACTGATACCAATCAGGGGAATCGGCCAGATTACTATCTTGGTGATCAAAGTCGCCCTACTCTGATTAATGGTCGGATACAAGCCAAAATAGAAAAACGGCCTAATAAAGATCTCCCTAATAGAAATATGGCAACAGCGCATGCCGAGGTTGGAGCCATACAGCAAGCTTATGAGAATGGCTTAACTATGGGCCGAGATATGGAGCTGAAAGTAACGAGAGATTATATCTGTGGTTACTGTAAGGGAGATATTGCAGCAATGGCTGATAAAGCTGGGCTAAAATCACTTACAATATATGAAGAAAAATCAGGCAGCACACTATACTGGGTTCCTGGAATGAAATCGATAAAGGAGAAAAATTAAAATGAATTTTTCTATCAAGTGGATTTTAAATGGGAAAGGGGGGAAAACAAAATTTCCTATTTGGCTGGATGTCGAGAAGATTCTATTAAATTTAAAAGGTAAATCAGGAGTATTAGTATTAAGTGTCATCCATAATGAAACTGAGTTACAGGTAAGAACTGAGGAAGGAGACTATTTGCTCACATTAGGTGAAATAGTGGAAGATGAATATAATGTTCGTTCTTATTGGGACCCAGAAGGACCAGATCAAAAAATTAATATCTTAGGTGATTATTGGCCTGCTCGCCAACTCACAAAAGATTTCGATTTTGTTGTTAAAGTATTCAAAGAATTTTTTGATACTGGCAATGTATCAAAAGAACTTCTAAATTAAGCGACCACCCCGGCCATTCCAAAACCGGGGTTATTTTTACCTCCAGCATTAATCCGGCAGGATAATGTTAAATTAATTCAAATCATTACATGAAACCAAAGCCGCTCTTAATGGGATACAGGCAGTCCAGGCTGCTCGTCTGGCCGACGCTAAAGGCGGTGGCGACAAAGCCAACAATAATCTGGTGGGCGTCAACCTCTCCTACGGCAGCCAGTCCTCCCGGTCAGAACTGAAACAGCACCAGACCACTCAACAGGGCAGCAGCCTGACGACCGGGGATAATCTCACCCTCACCGCTTCCGGCACACCAGACCAGCACGGCGATATCCGCATTCAGGGCGGTCAATTGCAGGCGGGTAAAGACCTGCAACTCAATGCCAGCCGGGATATCCAGCTCTCATCCAGCCAGAACACCGAACAGACCACCGGCAAAAACAGCAGTCGCGGTGGCTCACTGGGCGTCGGTTTCACTGCCGGACCGGGGGGCACGGGAATCAATCTCTCCGCCAGCACCAACCGCGGCAAAGGCCGTGAAAGTGGCAACGGCGTCAGCCATAACGAAACTACGCTGGATGCAGGACAAACCGTCACCCTCAACGCCGGCCGGGATGCGACGCTCAAAGGCGCTCAGGTCAGCGGCGAACAGATTACTGCCGACGTCAAACGCCACCTGACACTCAGCAGCGAGCAGGACAGCAACCGCTACGATATGAAGCAGCAGAACGCCAGTGCCGGTGTCAGTGTTACTCTCGGTCCACAACCAGGCGGTTCATTGAACCTCAGCGCCAGCCGCGACAAAATCCACAGCAACTTTGACTCCGTACAGGAACAAACCGGACTGTTTGCCGGCAAAGGCGGCTATCAGGTAAAAGTGGGTGAACACACCCAGCTTGACGGCGCAGTCATTGCCAGTACCGCAGATAAAGACAAAAACACCCTCGATACCGGCACGCTGGGCTTTGGCGATATCAAAAACAAAGCGGATTTTAAAACCGAGCACCATAGCGTGAGTATCAGCACCGGCGGTTCAGTCGGCGGCATGTTCCTCAGTAATCTGGCAGCCAACACCCTGGGCGGCGCTAACCGGGAAGGCCATGACCAAAGCACCACTCACGCCGCGGTCAGTGACGGTGCCCTGATTATCCGGGATAAAGACAACCAGCAACAGGATGTCACCACCCTGAGCCGGGATACCGACCACGCCAATAATGCTCTCAGCCCTATCTTTGACAAAGAGAAAGAGCAGCAACGGCTGAAACAGGCCCAACTGATTGGCGAAATCAGTGCGCAGGTGATTGATATCGCCGGCACCGAAGGGGCCATTATCGCCACCAAAGCGGCCAACGCCAAACTGGAGAACATCAGTGACCCGGATAGAGAAGCAGCCATAAAAGTACTAAAGGATAAAGGTAAAACCGACATCACCCCGGCGCTCATTAAAGACCAGATTTACAAGACCGCCTATAACGCGGCATTGAATGAGTCTGGTCTGGGCACCGGTGGGAAATACCACACCGCTTTACAGGCGGCTACCGCGGCCATTCAGGGACTCGCGGGCGGAAATATCGGTCAGGCGCTGGCAGGTGGCGCTTCTCCTTATCTGGCCGGGGTGATTAAAGACCTGACTACCGACCCAGAAACTCACAAGGTCGATGTCGTCACCAATACTCTGGCCCATGCCATTCTGGGGGCAGTGGCCGCCGAAGTCAGTGGTAACAATGCGCTGGCGGGTGCGGCAGGCGCGGCGGGCGGTGAACTGGCTGCCCGAGAACTGATGAAGCATATTCACGGCGAAAATGCTAAAGTCAGCGACTTAAGTGAAGAGGAAAAACAGACCATCAGCACTCTTTCTACTTTGGCCGCGGGTCTGGCCGGCGGCATTGCTGGTGACTCCACCGGCAGCGCCGTCACCGGTGCCCAGGCCGGGAAGAATGCGGTGGAGAATAATGCACTAAGTGATATTGTCGAACGTCAGTTATCTGGCGAATCACAAGCTGACAAATACCAAAAGGCATTAAAACAGATTGAAACGGCAGAGGCCGAGCTTAAGGTACAGCACTGTGCGGGGCTTAGCTCTGATGCTTGTTCGGCCAAAATAGATGCCTACCGGGCAGAACTCTTTAAAGGAGCGACTTCTTTCGGAATTGACTTCGTTCCGATTGCTGGTGATATCAAGAGTTTTGCAGAAGCCCAGAGTGCGATAGACTATCTAGCGGCAGTTGTCGGTTTAGTGCCTGTTGCAGGTGATGCCGCAGGCAAAGCCATTAAAGCGGCAGAAAAAGCCTTAGTGAAAGGGGATGTTGCCGAAGCCTCTAAGTTAATTAACAAAGCCAATGATGAGATCCAGGCTGTTAAGGTGCTCAACGTTAACTCCTACAAGGAATTAAAATCTTGTGCAGTCGTGGGGGATGGACTAGAGCATGATCATATTCCGTCATTTGCAGCACTTAGAAAAGCAAAAGAAAATGAGTTGGGAAGAAAACTAACCCCCGCAGAGGAAAAAACTTTATATCAAAATGCAACGGCCGTTGAAATTCCACGGGATGCACATAAAGCCAGCCCGACTTATGGAGGTAAAAATACTCCAGCTCAAGTTCAGAAAGACGCACAGGATCTTTGTGGTGCTGTATGCCGTGATACCGAAGCTTTGAGACGTAATATGATAGAACGTGGTTATGACCCTAAATTAGTTGATGATGCGGTACGACAGATCGTAGAACGTAATCGAAGTAAAGGAGTAATGAAATAATGTTGAAATTACAAGAAATTATAGCTTTGCTTGGGTGCTCGAAGCTCGATCGTCGTTTTGTTTTATTAATTCAAGAAATTAATGAGATGCCTGATGTTTCCCCTGATATTTTAGGAGAAAGGATTTATTATTCTTTTTATAGTTCAGGAATTTTACTTTTGCTAGAGAATAATATTATAGATCAAATTACTTTCTTTATAGAACCTAGTGAAGGCTTTACTGGTTATATCGGCGAGCTACCAGAAGGTATAGAGCTAAAGGGAAAAGAGTCCGAATTTATTGAAATCATGGGAACACCAACTTCAAGCGGAGGAGGCAAACCAGATATGCTGTTGGGATACATTAACCGATGGATAAAATATGTAAGAGATAATTACGTATTACATATTGAATTCAATAAAAACAACTTCATAAGTAAGCTTTCTCTAATGCTGAAATAACATTAATCCCGATCATATGCCCTCCCCGAAAGTTGGACACCCAATAAGTAGGGGAAAGCTCTGTATAAAGAATTACAGTAAATATTTGCTCAAGTTTAAATGCAAAATTGCTCTATATTATCTTTCTACAGCCAGATACGATAACTAGATGCTTACGCTCTATTCAGGGTGGTAAAGTGGATTTAACCACCCAGCAGGACATCACCAACCTCGGCGGGAAAATTCAAGGCCATGACCACGTTTCTACACTGGCAGACCGGGATATCACCAGTGCCTTATCCTGTGTGGAAAGATACCCTTTTGTATGTCAGACGGAGAAATAAAAAAATGCGGCCTTTAACTGACAAGTTATTATCTATTTGTAGTAATGACATTTCTTCTATTAAGCCAGAAAAATACATTGCTTCTGTTTATGGGCCATCATTAGTAGATGAATTAAGTTATCTATTAAAGAAAAAAATGGATTTTATGGGTTTAAGTCAGCCTTACAAGTTTTTCCATATGAAAAAGTGGGCGAAAAAATCGGCCTAATAGGCTAGAATAACAGTGAACTATGGATTAATTCATATGACGATATGGTTAAAAACGCTCTTTTTTTGCAGAAGACATCTTTGGAAATCAGTTTTGTTTAAAAGATGATTGTATCTATGCATTCGATCCTGAAACAGCTTTATTTGATAAATTGGCTGAAAGCATAAATGAATGGCGTGGAATTATATTGGAAGATTACGAAGTCCTAACAGGGTGTTCTTTAGCGCATTCCTGGCAAAAAATTAATGGACCTATTCAATCTGGTTATCATTTAATACCAAAAATTCCCTTCGTTGCAGGAGGAAAATATGAGTTGGAGAATCTTTATCTATCGCGATCATTTGAAGCCATGAGAATTAAAGCTAATTTTGCTCTGCAAATACGGAATATCTCTGATGGAGAGAATATAAAAATAGATATAACAGATTGCAGATAATATACAATTTATAGCAAATTTAAATGGGCTCCCAACCAATATGAAGTGCCCAATAAAGCTGGACAGTTTACACTAAGCGGCTAATGATACCTGAGTCAGTAACTCCACCAGATTCAGGCCATTTAATTTTTAGCTGGGATCTCACGTTGCTGAAAAACCTATTTAAAATACATCATATTGTCGCATCACCGAACATTTAAGATAGCATATTTATCGGTTGATAATTTTTTCAATATCGAATAATACCTCATTACACTAGCAAGGGTAAAAAGCCTAGCAGATTAATCAGCCAGAAAAGTGATACAATTTGACAAGTACTTAAGCGTTAACAGAGCACGAAAATAGTTTTGAAAGTAACGGTATTAACTGATTTTAATCCCAGATCACATTAAAGACATAAAAAGCAGCATAGTTTAAATCAAATCGTAGACTAAACTGATTAAAACAGTGTAAAGCCGTTTAATCCAGCGTATTTTACAGTTTTACATAATAAATGAAAAATAATAACACTGTAATTAACCAGATTCGTATTCTGTTAAATCATTCACTTGAACTTTTTTATGACAGATTATTTAACTGGTTTTATGGAAAAATTTATACCATTTAAAAAAATTATTAAAGTCTGCTCCTTTGGGAAAATAGATTGTTTGATTAAATTACTCATATGATCATATTCCCTCTTTTCCAGAAACATAAACATTAGCAAAACCAATTTTTTTCTTATTTTTCACTGAAAGATTTATGATAGACAGCTTCTAAACTACTATTAAAAATCATTTTTTTAATCTCTGGTTTTAATCGGCATAAGGTTTTAACCGTTATTTTCATCCTTTCTACATTTTATTTTTACTGGCTCTGTTTTACTGGTAATCCTGAGTGGTTTTTATCAATAAGTCGGTAAATAGCCTGACGATATTAAAGATATCCCTTGATGTTTTCTCCGATAACCCCTCTTTTTTTAAAAAGCTTAAATCCGACCAGATTAACCGTTTTATCTCTTTTTTATTGCATTATTTTTATAGCTTACGCCTTAAAATGACGGTGAGAAAACATCTCACTTTCAGTTCATTAAAAAACTTTCTCTATCGTGCTGATTGCTTTTTAACTTGCCATTAATGGTTAATAAATTTCGATTAAATGTCATTAACTATCCTGCTAAAAAGTAGCATTTATTATGTTAAATCAAAATGTTATATAAATATTTTAATCTATCCGCACTCGTATTTTCAAATGATTATGGCCGTAAATAGGCCGTTTTTAATCACTCTATACCTTTTAAAAATCTGGCATTAATGGAGTACCTGTTTTTACCCCTTAGCTGACTCATCAACGATAAAAAGGATTTTATTATCACTAGAAAAGATTTAATAAATGGTATTTACGTTTTATATCCCCTATTTATCTTCCCCATTTTCATTAAATTTGCATTCAGTTTATTCTTTATTTTATTTTTCAGGTTTAAAACCATAGAAGGTAACAGATCAAATAATGGCATTAAGATCAAAGTCTATTTTTTAAATGATTTTTAAAATCCGGTTAATCCTGTTAAATGTTTTGAATCAGTTCAGGGATACGTAAACACTAAGGTTTTTTCAAGAGTTAATTGACCTCTTGAAAATCGTTCATTATGTTTTTTCCCCTAATGGCGGCGCATTTCATACCAGCTCTGATCCAGTATCGCGCGATTTAATCCGGATTTTGCCCTGACGTGGCGCCCGGGGTGTTCAACCATCCCCGCCGCTGATTTTGACAGGTTTTTCACCTTTAAGTCCTCAATGACGATCATGGCGTGGTTTTCGCTGGTGGTTTTCGCTGATAGTCATCGTGACTTTATGAAGGTAATCTTTGCGGATATTGCGATACGGGCATGTATGCTCTGGATTTTGCGTTTCTACTTTTGCCAATTATTCCTCTCCAGCTTTATGTCGGCGGGAGTACCCTTTCGAAGGAAAAGATGGCACCGTGACTTTTAGCATGGCCTCGGTGCCGCCAGTATAATCCTTCCGCTTTTTCAGAGAAAATCTTTTAATTTCCACCTAGTTTTCAATGTATATCTTAGCTATTTTCTCAAATAAAGAGCTTTTACTGACCTCCCTTAACCTTAATATATCGTTGGTAAAAGAACGTAGGAAAATAGATGTGATATTTTGTTCCATCGCATTTATCTGTTTTCCCTCTTTATCCATAGTCAGAATATTGTAAATTAAGTTCTCTTTTGCAATCGTTTGATTAGGTGAATTGCATGGTGATACAAAATACAATAAATCATCTCCCCTTGGTTGAAGATAAATATGTTCATACTGACTATTCTGTTTAGGCGCTAAGTAATAGGGCAAAACTGTTTCAAAAGCATCAATTATATTACTACGTTTTTTTGCCGATAAATAAATTCGTGAATTATAAAATTCAGGTTCTATTTCATAATTCTCTTCAAGCTCTTTTAGAAAAATTCTTTTAATATGCAATCCCACAATCGCAGAAAAAACATTGCATAAAAATTTGCTATTTTCTTCAAATTTATCAATAAATCCTTTTATGTCATATTCCTGGTCGGAAAGATAAAAAAAGTGAACTGCTTTACAGACCGCTGGCAAACCCCATTCAAAATAATGAGGTTTGTTTTTTTCATTATGAAAAATGCTGTGTCCATTTTTTCTCACTAAGCTGGTCTGAGCACTCACCCAAATGCCATTTTGGACCCTGCTACACTGAATATTCCCCCATCCACAGATAAAAATAATAAAGCCTTGCGATCAGCAACTCTATCTGCTTGATATTTTGAACTGTTGCTACCAAAAGGCATTGTATTTTCACTTTCAGCAACCCACAAAAACGGGCCTAATGGTGCCCATGATACTGCTTTAATAGGTACAGGGGCACAGCTCGCTGTTCGTTCCTTGATTTGTGCAGATTGACACTGGTTTTCAGACAGATGCTGTCAGTACAGAGTACCCGTCCACCGACCAATCTCTTGGCAATCGCTTACTCAACAATGTTGTAAAAAATTTGCCGGAAGACCTCGCTGTGACTGAAACGACGACGACATTTCTGACTCAGGGTTGAGGAATCGGGGACCTTCTCTGTCAGTCCGAGGCGCAGAAACCAGTGGTAAGCCACATTAACCTGAATTTCCTGTACCAGACAGCGTTCACTGGAAATACCAAATAAAAATAGTCCAGTAACATCATCTTGAGCAACATAACTGGATCGATAGCCGGTCAGCCATTATTGTGGCAATACAATGGGACTACTAATTCGCGGATAAATTCGAAATCAATGACGGCATCGACTTGACGGACCAAATGATTTTTAAGGGCCAGCTCGTCAAACAAGAGCGTTTCTGGTGAGAAAGTCTGGAGAGGGGGTGTTCTTAACATGGCCGCAAACCCCGTTTGGTGAACGGAGCTTAATTAAAGCAAATTGCGGGTTGAAAAATCATAACTTTGTCAATAACCTGACCGCAACATATCATTAACATTTATTGTGATATAAATCACAATTAAAAAGAAAATAAAAAGACACTGTGAATATTATAAATTATATAGTGAGGTGACTTTATGAAAAGTCATTTTTAAAATTAAATCGAGGATATAAACATGCAAAAGAAAACATCTGTTGAAATTGAGGTCGAAGTTGAAGATAAAGAAATGACCTGCGGTTCATACAATAAATAAAAATATTGGCGTATGGCTAACCAATTTGGTTGGCCATGTTCTACATAAGGAAGCAGACATGAGAATAGCATGTGGTTTTAATCCTAATTTTCTTAGCGGTGAAATACACATACCGAGTAAAGTATCGATGATAGAATTAGGGATTACTGCATACAATATTTTATCAGTTGCAGAAAAAATAACTCCATTCGAAAGATACAATGGAAAACTCTCTCTTCACATCGCCAGAAGTGCAATAACAGAAGATATTCAATCAGGCTGTAACTATATTAATAACATTATGCCACGAATAATCAACACGGAAAAAACAATTAGCATTGGTTTTCATTTGTGTGGAAGTAGAAAAGATAACATTGGTAAGTATGGTTTTACTCCCCATTATGAAAGAAGTAAAAGGAAAGAAAGAAATGCTATAAATTTCTTAAAAAGGGTTTCTCACACATATCAGATAGATACATGGATAGAAAATTCAAACTTTTATTCTGGTGAACCAAGTGAGATCTCTAACGCGATAATAAGCGCGAATTACATAAGTAAAGAAAGTAATTCTAAACAAATAGTTGACCTAGCTCATCTAATCATCAATTCAGTAAATGCAAAAGTTGATCCTCTTATATTTATTGGAATGATAAATTGGGATAATGTAGTCGAAGTTCATCTATCAAGAATAATTGAGGGAAAGGATGAGGCATTTCATGATGGACATTCAGAGAGAGTTCATCATATTGTTTGGGATTCTTTTGAGAAAATAGTTTCCAGTAAATTAATCAAAGAAAATTGCTATATAAATATTGAGCACACAGAAAATTCTTGGTTAAAGAACTTATCTGGTTATAATAATGACTTTGAAAAGTTGAATTCAATATTATTAAAAAATAAAGAAACAAGTAAACCCTCAAATACCAACATGAGCAATTATGCGAAATCATACCTATCAAAAACTCTGCTAGCAGCCATAAAAAACAAGAAGGAAATTGAAATCGCTAAGTCGGAAAACATTGAGTCGCTTATATCTAGTTGGATATTAAGTATAGAAGAAAGTGAAGTAAACCTATGCCTAACAAAAGAAGAGGAAGATGAAACTATAAATTCAGTTCATTATTTAAAATCATTCGAAAGTTTTGTGAATAGGTGAATCATGAAAATAGGAACCAATTGGTCGGAAAATAGAGAACTAAGCGTTCTAAAGGAGATAATATCATTAAGAAAGGTCGATTTCATAGAGATATTAATAGATAACTTTTTGCAGTGCACTCCTGACTCAATACTTGGCATAAGCAAAGGATTACCGATAGCGTTTCATATCATGAACTCTAAATATATGCACAGAAGCAAACAAGATTTAGAGAGTATAGGGAAAAGAATAAGATTACTCCAAAAAGAACTAAACCCCATATATATATCTGATCATGTTGGTATTTTTTATCATAATAGCTATCCTTTACCAACAATGGGTGAAATAGATTACTCTTCTGAAAAAGATAAATACTTCGATTCAGTAAGCCTTTGGCAAGATATAATTGGCGAAAAAATTTATTTAGAAAACTTCCCTTCAATACTTGATGAAAACGCCAAGCTACAACCAGATTTTTTTAAAGAAATGACAAAAAAATGCGGTAATGGACTTTTGTTTGACATATCAAATGCTGTAATTGCACAAGAAAACACGGGAACCCCATTTGAAGAATGGCTTGATATAGAAATGAACCATCTTCACATTGGTGGTTATGCAGAAACATCATTACGCCCTAGTTTTTTGGTTGACACTCATGCAGATAGAATATCTAATCTTTCATTAAAGTATTTTAATAAATTGGGAACAGAAAGTAAGGACAATCTTACATCACTATCTGTTGAAAGAGATGATAATTTTGTATTAGGAGACTGGATTAATGACATCGAATTATGCAGACAATAGAAATTGTTACTCTTATGTTGTAACTGGAGAATCCGCATTAGAACTACCAAAAAACAAATCAGACTCTCTATCTAAGCTCATGATTTATAACATAACTAATGTACTAAACAACCCTCTGAGCAGATCTAAAGCTGAAGTTTCTTTTGAAGAAGTAGAAGAATTTATACGTTGGGCAAACAAAAGGAAATATCATCTCGATTGGAGAATATTTGCATACTTTTTATCTTTCAGACATGAAAGTAAAAAGCACCTTACAGATGAGATGATGAATGATTTATTAATCTTCTCAGCAAGCCAATGGACTTATTTTGATAAAAGCGAGAAAGAAGAGATAATAATATACTCCAAGATTAAAGAAGGATATAAGTTTATAGCAAAAAAGTCAAAAAAAGCGTCAATTGCAAGAAAGTTATACATAGCTAAGATTGATATTATGGATAATGGACATCATGATGGAAGAAAAGAAATTATATATATTTGACAAGGGTATTATATTGCCATCGATAACAATGTTTAAGAGTAGAATGTTAAACATGGCAATGCAACTTATTATTACCGCACTAATATATCAATTGTCTACAGACGATGCCGGATTTTTTTTACTATCATCACAGTTGGTTCAGATATTTGTTGTTGCTTCATGTACCTTTTTCATCGGCATTAATATAAAATCAGACATTAAAAATAAAAACTACACTTACGAAAACTACACTTGGCTTCTAATAACAGGGACTGTAATAGGCTTATTAATAACTCTAATATCTGTGGTATCAATACATTATTACAGTGACCATACAGTAACGAAAAAAATAGCATGGATACTATCAATCGGAATTATACCATTATGTATATATTCTGTTAACTGCGCAATTCTAGAGTCTACAAAACAAGAAAGGTACATGGTAAAAGTCAACTCATTCAGTATATTAACAAATGTATTCGCCCTGATTGCATTATACTTATTTACTGGTGATTTAATATTTTCTATTGCTCTTGCTATCAGTATCTCAAGGGCATACATGGCCATCTCATCGTCAATCCCATTAATAAAATTTATAAAATGGAAAAAAGTTGACTTACCTTACATTAAGGATATTGTGAATATAGGAATAAATGAGGCTTTAACATCTACATCATTAGTAATATTGATGTCTATTTTAATAAGGTTTGTATCGACATTAATTTCAAACATAGAATTATCAAAGTTATTTGTTTACATGGGGGTTATGAATTATCTATTTGTCACGGGCTTTTCTGCTGTTATTTCATTGGCTGCAAATTACAGAAGTGATGAAAACAATTTTTTAAATATAGCTATAGGTACCAACTTATTTTACCTTATTATCTTTTCAACCGTCTCACCATTAATCAGTTTGATGGTATTCAATACGCTAACAGAAACAATAGATATAATAACTTGTGCATTAGTCATATTCTTTGACTTGATTTCCGTATCTATTATTAACAGAATAAGGAGCAAATCACCAAATTCAAAATCTGTATATCTTAAGGTGATTCCCATTACCACCGTACTTGTAGTCACCTCTACATTAATTAGCCCGACATCATTCGAAATCTTATTGACTTTTGTATGCAGTAATATACTGTATACGCTAATCTCATTAATATGGTACTCGCTATGGAAAAAGAAATCTTTATTTTTAGAGAAGTTAACGTAGAAGATGCAAACAATCTCATTGTTTTTTTTAATGATTTGGATAACACATCGGAATTTATGTTGCTTGAGCCGGAAGAAAGAAAAACAAGTGTTGAAGAACAAACGGATATAATAAAAGGATTCGGAAAAGACAGGCAAATGTTAATATGCGAAGATAGCAAAAACATTGTTGGCTTTATTGTTATATCTAGAGGGGTGTTCAATAGGAACAGGCATCTGGGTTCTATTGTTCTTGGAGTAAAAAAAGAATATAGAAATAAAGGCATAGCAAGAACCCTACTCAACAAAGCGCAAGATTGGTCACGGAAAAATGGAGTTAGTAGACTTGAATTAACCGTTGCAATAAAAAACACATTGGCAATAAAGCTGTATTTGTCATCAGGTTTTATTTTTTCTGGTATCAGAACTAGCTCACTATTTATAAATGGTGAACTGATAGATGAATACTATATGACTAAAGGAATATCTGAAACAGTAATAGACAATGTGGCAAACAACCGGTGATTAAGCTAAGATTTTTTGTGGAAGGAACAATATACCCTATGGATTTCAAGATGCATCGCGACGGCAAGGGAGTGAATCTCCGGGAGCATAGCAAACTATGTGACCGGGGTGAGCGAGTGTAGCCAACAAAGAGGCAACTTGAAGGATAACGGGTATACCTCACACTTTAATAAATTAGGAAATCTAAACGTCTATACGTCTTAACATCTAAAACAAAACTAATATATTCTTTTTGGATATATATGGTTGCTATTCATTCTTTCAAACAAATACATATACAGCGTTATCCTCCATAACTATCTGAATACAACGGATTATCTGGATATGATATGACCACATCACGCTCTGTTCTCGATATGATTGGTAATACCCCATTGCTGGAGTTAACGCATCTGAATACCGGTCCATGTCAATTATTTATTAAGCTGGAGAATCAAAATCCCGGCGGATCTATTAAAGATCGCGTTGCTCTTTCTATGATCGAGCAGGCGGAAGAGCAGGGGCTACTTCAATCTGGTGGGACAATTATCGAAGCTACTGCTGGTAATACCGGCATCGGGTTGGCACTGGTCGCTGCCTTGAAAGGTTATAAATTGATTCTGGTTGTTCCAGATAAGATGAGCCGAGAGAAGGTGTTTCATCTGCGTGCTCTGGGTACCGATGTACGTCTTACTCGTTCTGATGTCAGTAAAGGTCATCCAGAGTACTATCAAGATTATGCCCTACGTCTGGCGCAAGAGATCCCCGGTGCTTATTATATCGATCAGTTCAATAATCCGGCTAATTCAGCAGCGCACACGACCACTACCGGACCGGAAATCTGGCAGCAAATGGACCACAATGTCGATGCCGTGGTGATCGGTGTCGGGTCCGGTGGTACTCTTGGCGGTTTGAGCCACTATTTCGCTCAAGTTGCGCCGGAAACTGAGTTTGTTCTGGCAGACCCAAATGGTTCTATTTTGGTGGACTATATCGAACACGGCAAATATGGTGAGGCCGGGAGTTGGCAGGTGGAAGGCATCGGCGAAGATTTTGTCCCTCCTCTGGGCAATTTTAGTCGAGTGCACCACGCATACCGTGTCAGTGATGCAGAAGCTTTCTCCAGTGCCCGTGATCTGTTGCTAAAGGAAGGTGTGCTGGCGGGCTCTTCCAGCGGAACCTTGCTCGCCGCCGCACTGCGCTACTGCCGTGCGCAAACCACCCCCAAACGTGTGGTTACGCTAGCGTGTGACAGCGGAAACAAGTATCTGTCAAAAATGTTTAACGATTATTGGATGCTGGAACAGGGATTCCAATCACGTGTGCAACAGCATGATCTCAGCGATTATATTACTTACCGCTATCAGGATGGCGCTACGGTTTTTATATCGCCAGAAGATACGTTGAAAACCGCGCATACCCGCATGCGATTATATGAGATTTCACAATTACCGGTGCTGAAAGGAGAGCAAGTCGTTGGCATTATCGATGAGTGGGATTTGATGCACACCGTGCAAGCTGATCCACATAATTTTAGCCTGCCCGTTAGCCACGCCATGACTCATCAAGTGAAAACACTGGATAAGAACGCTTCTTTACAACAATTGATGACAACTTTCGACGCCGGACATGTGGCGCTGATCGTCGATAATGGCCGTTTTCTTGGGCTGGTAACTCGCACAGATGTGCTGAACGCATGGCGTCAGCAACTTAATTGATTTTTAGGAGTGACTTTATGACCAAGTTCGATACTAAAACTGTTCACGCTGGCTACACACCAGATCACACGGGTGCGGTAATGCCAGCAATTTATGCAACATCAACTTACGCCCAATCAGCCCCCGGCCAACACACTGGTTATGAATATTCCCGCAGTGGCAATCCGACACGTGATGCTCTGGAAAGCGCGATAGCCGAACTGGAAAATGGTAGCCGAGGCTACGCTTTTAGTTCAGGACTGGCCGCCAGTTCCACAGTGCTAGAACTCTTGGATAAAGATAGCCATTTGGTGGCAGTCGATGATCTGTACGGTGGTACCTACCGGCTACTCGAAAAAGTACGTAGCCGCACCGCCGGTTTGCGTGTCACTTACGTGGAAGCCAATGATATTTCCGGCCTTGAAGCAGCCATTCGTCCCGACACAAAAATGATTTGGGTGGAGACTCCTACCAATCCGTTGCTGAAACTGGCAGATCTGACGGCTATCGCACAAATAGCGCAACGTCACAGTATTATTAGTGTTGCAGATAACACTTTCGCTTCACCATATCTCCAACGCCCAGTTGATTTGGGATTTGATATCGTCGTGCACTCCGCCACTAAATATTTAAACGGCCACTCTGATGTGATCGCAGGACTGGCCGTCGTCGGAAAAAATGCAGAACTAGCAGAAAAACTTGGTTTTCTGCAAAACTCTGTCGGTGGCGTGCTCGATCCCTTTAGTAGTTTCCTGGTGCTGCGCGGAATGCGGACACTTGCCCTACGTATGCAGCGCCACATCGATAGTGCATCAAAGATCGCACATTGGTTGGAGCAACAGCCTCAGATCGAAACCGTCTTCTATCCCGGCCTCGCTTCTCATCCACAACATGAACTGGCGAAACGTCAAATGAAGGGCTTTGGTGGTATGATTTCTGTTCACTTAAAAGGTGATGATGATTATGCCCGCCGGTTAATTCAAGAGCTAAAACTATTGACACTGGCAGAAAGCCTAGGCGGGGTGGAGAGTCTGATCAGCCAACCATTTAGTATGACTCACGCGTCTATTCCATTAGAAAAACGCCTTGCTTCCGGGATCACACCACAGTTGATACGCATTTCCGTGGGTATAGAGGATACAGAGGATCTTATCGCCGATTTGGCTCAAGCGTTGGAAAAAGCCACTCAATAAAAGCGCAATGCCAGCCAATTCTTTCAACTGGCTGGCATTTAAATCAAAAGTGGCTCTTTTTATGCCATCAAAAGCAAATGTAGAACCGGGATTATTTATCACCCAACAGAACGGATTCCAGTGCGATTTCAATCATTTCATTGAAAGTCGTCTGGCGTTCCTCGGCGGTCAGTTTTTCATGAGTGCGGATGTGGTCAGAAACGGTACAGATAGTCAGTGCTTTTGCATCATATTCAGCCGCAACACCGTAAAAACCCGCAGCTTCCATTTCTACGCCCAGAATGCCATATTGTTCCATTACATCGAACAGTTGTGGATCAGGGGTATAGAACAGCTCAACCGAGAAGATGTTACCTACGCGCACATTGATGTTTTTTGCTTTAGCCGCATCAACAGCGTTACGGACCAGATCGAAATCAGCAATCGCCGCAAAATCGTGATCTTTAAAACGTATACGGTTAACTTTGGAATCAGTACATGCCCCCATGCCAATAATCACATCACGCAATTGAACATCTTGACGTACTGAGCCACAGGAACCTACCCGGATAAGGACTTTAACGCCAAAATCGGTGATCAGCTCTTTCGCATAGATAGAGCAGGATGGAATACCCATACCATGCCCCATCACAGAAATTGGGCGGCCTTTATAAGTACCGGTAAACCCCAACATACCGCGCACGTCGTTTACCTGCCGCACATTTTCCAGAAAAGTTTCAGCAATATATTTCGCACGTAATGGATCGCCTGGCATCAGAACAACGTCTGCAAAATCACCCATCTCAGCATTAATATGAGGCGTGGCCATAATTAAATTCCTTATTTTTTTATTTAATGGTTATTTTAGTGATATATGGCTGCCTAAAAGAAAAGCAGCCAAATAAGTGGGGTCAGAGCATTGATTTGCCATAATCCATTGGCGACAGTTCAAAATATTTAGCGACTGTCTGTCCAATATCAGCAAAAGTTTCACGGTGACCCAATGAACCAGGTTGCACTTTTGGTCCATAAATCAGCACCGGAATGTGCTCACGAGTGTGGTCAGTACCAGACCAGGTTGGATCACAACCGTGGTCGGCAGTCAGGATTAAAATGTCATCATCTTTCACTCGTTTCAGCATTTCAGGCAGACGACGGTCAAACAGTTCCAATGCCGCCGCATAACCCGGGACATCACGACGATGACCATAAGAAGAGTCGAAATCGACAAAGTTAGTGAATACGATGGTGTTGTCACCCGCTTTTTCCATTTCCACCAGCGTTGCATCAAACAGTGCATCAATGCCGGTCGCTTTCACTTTTTGTGTAATGCCGACGTTTGCATAGATATCGGCAATTTTACCGATAGAAACGACTTCGCCATTTTTCTCATCGACCAATTTTTTCAGTATGGTGGGAGCAGGTGGCTCTACAGCTATGTCGTGACGATTACCGGTACGCTGGAAATTACCCGCTTTGTCTCCAACAAATGGACGCGCAATCACCCGACCAATGTTGTAACCGCCATCAGTCAGTTCTTCACGGGCGATTTCGCACAGTTCGTACAGACGATCTAAACCGAAACTCTCTTCGTGGCAAGCAATCTGGAATACTGAGTCAGCAGAGGTATAGAAAATCGGTTTACCCGTTTTCATATGCTCTTCACCCAGCTTATCCAGAATAACCGTACCCGAAGAGTGGCAGTTACCGAGATAACCTGGCAGATTTGCGCGTTCTACCAGTTTATCCAACAATGCCTGCGGAAAGCTGTTTTCTTCATCTTTGAAGTAACCCCAGTCAAACAGCACCGGAACACCGGCAATTTCCCAGTGACCTGACGGTGTATCTTTACCGGAAGAGAGTTCACTGGCGTAAGCGTAAGCACCAATAATGTCCGCGTCTTTATCTAAACCGACAGGGAAAGTTCCACAGGACGCCTCAGCCGCTTTACCCAACCCTAAACGGCTTAAGTTCGGCAAATACAGAGGCCCTTTGCGACCGACATCAGCATCACCACGAGCACACGCTTCTGCAATGTGCCCCAAGGTGTTAGATCCTTTATCACCAAATTTTTCGGCATCTTCACTGGCGCCAATGCCAAAAGAATCCAATACCATGATGAATGTTCGTTTCATAAATTTTCTCCTGCGTCAAATCACCCTAACCATGCGAAAATGCCGCCATTATCTAATAATAAGTATGGTTATTATTCGCCAATTTGGCGATAAACCATCGGTGTGGCTGGCTTGGCTTCTGTACCCAGAGCAACGATATTGCTCAGCCCCACACGATAATCAATGCGATCTGTTGCCTTACGGCACCCTCCCCCAAGGGAAACTACAGACATCCCTAGCGTTACGCACTGATTGATGCGGTACTCGATTATCAATAATTGCTGCTTTGCTCTTGATTCTGATGCCCCAGAGTGGTTAGCAAACTGCCCAACAAACTGGAAGCCCCAAAACGAAAATGACGGGCATCAGCCCATTTGTCACCCATGATATGATCAGCTAATGCCAGATATTGTGCAGCCTCTTCAGCGGTACGCACGCCACCAGCCGGTTTGAAGCCAACCGTTTCACCCACGCCCATTTCATGAATCACCTTCATCATGATTTCAGCACTTGCCAATGTCGCGTTAACCGGCACTTTACCCGTAGACGTTTTGATAAAATCAGCACCCGCGTTGATTGAAATTTCAGATGCCTTACGGATCAGAGATGCCTCTTTCAGTTCACCAGTTTCAATAATAACTTTTAGCAGCACATCCGCTTCTGCACAGGCGGCTTTACACGCTTTTACCATCTCAAAACCGACTTGTTCATTACCGGCCATCAATGCACGGTATGGGAAAACCACATCGACCTCATCAGCGCCATAAGCAATAGCCGCTTGGGTTTCAGCTAAAGCGATGTCAATATCGTCATTACCATGTGGGAAGTTTGTCACGGTTGCAATGCGGATTTCAGGTGTGCCCTGTTCACGTAATACTTTACGTGCCAGAGGAATAAAACGAGGGTAGATACAGATAGCCGCAGTATTGCCCGCGAGGCTTTTCGCCTGATGACAAAGTGCCGTCACTTTTTCATCGGTATCGTTATCATTGAGTGTCGTTAAATCCATCAAACTCAGCGCACGCTGCGCTGCTGCGGTTAAATCGGTCATAAAACTCTCCAACGTTATTATCGCGGCTAGCTTCTGCTAGATTATCACCAAATAATACACGACAAAAAATATATACCCTATGGATTTCAAGATGCATTGCGGCGGCAAGGGAGCGAATCCCCGGGAGCATAGAGAACGATGTGACCGGGGTGAGTGAGTGCAGCCAACAAAGAGGCAACTTGAAAGATGACGGGTATAACTCACGTCCAACAAACAATAGAGTATAAAGAGTATAAAGACGCTGCTTCTTCATCACGAATTAAAGATAAACCGGTAGGAAAATAGATTGCAGGCGGGATTATCCCACCTGCCTAATTTCAACAACGTTACAGAACCAGGAAGAAGCCTGCGATAGTTGCACTCATTAAGTTGGATAATGTGCCTGCGATAATGGCTTTCATCCCCAAACGAGCAACATCTCCGCGGCGGTTCGGAGCCATACCGCCCAGACCCCCTAGCAGGATAGCAACGGAAGCAAGGTTAGCAAAACCACACAATGCGAAGGAGATAATTGCTTTAGTATGATCTGACAGCACCTGCAAGCCCGCTGCCACAACCACATCATCCGGTTTCAAATAAGCACCGAAATTCATAAAAGCAACAAATTCGTTCACAACTATTTTTTGACCGATGAAAGAACCGGCTACCGTTGCTTCACTCCACGGAACACCAATCAGGTAAGCAATTGGCGCGAAGACCCACCCCAACACCAGTTCAAGAGAAAGTTGTGGATAATTAAACCAACCACCGATTCCACCGAGAATACCATTTAACAATGCAATCAGGGCAACAAACGCCAATAACATTGCCCCGACGTTCAATGCCAATTGCATACCAGAAGCAGCACCAGAGGCGGCTGCATCAATAATGTTAGCAGGACGTTCCTCTTCAGCGACCAGTGACATCGCATCAACAGTATCGCGTGGTTTTTCAGTTTCAGGCACCATCAATTTCGCGAACAACAGGCCACCTGGCGCCGCCATAAAGGAAGCCGCAATCAGATATTCCAAAGGAACACCCATTGATGCATAACCCGCCAGTACCGAACCCGCAACGGATGCCAGACCACCACTCATTACCGCAAACAGTTCAGATTGAGTCATGGTAGCAATATAAGGACGAACAACCAGCGGCGCCTCAGTTTGGCCCACGAAAATATTCGCTGTTGCAGACAAAGATTCTGTACGTGAAGTTCCGAGAATCTTTTGCAGACCACCACCCAATACTTTGATAACTAGCTGCATAACACCAATGTAGTACAACACAGCAATCAATGAAGAGAAGAAAACAATAATAGGCAGTACACGCAGGGCGAAAACAAATCCCCCACCACCAAACAGTTCAAACATTTTGGGGGAAACTAATCCACCAAAAATAAAATCCATTCCTTGTTGACCAAACTGGATAACACTAGAAACTCCCTCAGACATACCCATTAATATTTTCTTACCTGCGGGAACATAAAGTACAAAAGCACCGATAGCGATCTGAATCAAAAAGGCACCAAGGACAGTACGGAGTTTAATAGCGCGATAATTACTGGAAAAGAGTACTGCGATCAAGATCAGCACTACCATCCCGACCAGGCTCATAAAGAGTTGCATTGGAAGAATCCCTGTTCACTTAATAATAAATTAAATATGCCAGTTGAACGTAAATCGTTCACTGACGATGAGTCGGCGCTGATTATACTCAGTCATCGGAATGAACAAGCTATTGACATCACAAATATCTACTGAAAAAAGCAATAAAAAAATGATAAACGTGATGTGAATCACACAAATTTGCGGAAATAATCTTCAATAGATAATTGAATCTTGGAATGGCAAAATAATCAACAATTAAGAAATAATTATCAGGTAAGCGCAGCTAAAGTGTAGCGGTTATAATTCTCAGACAACAACTCTGCCATAATATTCACATCTATACCCGTCATCTTTCAAGTTGCTTCTTTGTTGGCTGCACTCACTCACCCCGGTCACATCGTTCTCTATGCTCCCGGGGATTCGCTCCCTTGCCGCCGCGATGCATCTTGAAATCCATAGGGTATAACTAATCCAAATAACTCAATACTGTTATGATAAAGTTGGCGAGCAATCTCATCAGGAGCTTCGCGGCGGAGCTCACATAACGAAGCAAAAACTCCGGCAATTTTTTCCGGCCGGTTAGGTTCTCCCTGAAAACCGAAAAGCGGCATATCTGGAGCATCGGTTTCCAGCACCAGAGACGTTAACGGGAGTTCAGCCATTACGCGACGTGTTTTCTGCGCTCTTTCATAAGTAATGGTTCCCCCTACCCCAATGTAATATCCCAAACCGATAAAAGCCTCCGCCTGCGATAAGCTACCCGCAAATCCGTGTACTACACCGGTACGGGGAAGGTTAATTCTTCTTAGGATCGCTGCCAGTTGATCATGGCTTTTTCGGGAATGAAGGATAACCGGCAATTCATATTGCTTTGCTAACCGTAATTGAGCGCCCAAGAACGCTTTCTGTTTTTCAAATTGGGGTTCAGTCATATAGAGATCGAGCCCAATCTCCCCAACCGCTACCCACTTTTCGTGTTTCTGTTTTAGAAATTGTTCCAGATCCGCAAGGTGCGCTTCCTGATGTTGATCGATATACAGAGGATGCAAACCCAATGCAGCATAAATCGCAGGATAAGAACGAGCCAATTCAGATACCTGTTGCAAATTTGCGCTACTAATAGCAGGGACAATAATTCTATCCACGCCAACCTGTGCCGCCCGTTGCAGGCTCTGCTGTTCATCATCACGAAACGGAGGGAAATCAAAATGGCAGTGAGTATCAATAAACATGAAACTATCCGTTATTTATCTGTTCTGACGATAGAAAAATTGAGGGCATACTGAATATCAATACCATTTTTGACGAAAGTTGTGTAGATACCTATGCCGATAGGGCAGGGAGCCGTCACTCGGCAGAAGACCAGAAATGCCCTGGATTATTTTCAGGTTGAAACTGTTACGGGTTTATTTACCGCTGTGATTAAATTAATTTTTTATTCCTACATTAATAAAAATTGAGCTTAACATAATAAGCTTCCACGCTATAAAGTCATGTCTCCATCAATTAGCAACCCTTACCAAATAGTGAAAATAATTCTAAATACTTAAGATAAATGATGAACTAGCCTATTATCATAAATTATTTTTCATTTTTATAACACTTTTGCTATCAGCACATTGGATGAAATTTCTCATACTGGTCGTTTTGTTTATCTCTGTATCACCTTAATTGAACCAGCAATAAACAAATAGAAATAAAAGGAATATTTATGAATTGTAACACCAAGAAAGCTAGCTCGCTTTTCGAAACTAACCTTCCAAGATGTTCTAATTCTAAGCCATGCAATGGTGACTGTTATGCAAAATAATAAAATATCATTTTTATCAGGTACATCCGAACAGCCGCTGCTTGACACTGGTTATCAAAACGCGCTAGTTGCCAATCTGAGTGACATCATTGTGCATCTGAATTACATCATTCGAGACGCATAAATTTTTTTTCTTTGTCGATCACAGGTCCCTCCCTATCAGGGGCCTGTTATTAAGGAGTACTTTTATGCAGGATTCACCAGAAGTATCGATTACAACGCTGTCACTTCCCAAAGGTGGCGGAGCTATCAATGGCATGGGAGAAGCGCTAAGTGCTGCTGGCCCTGATGGAATGGCCACTCTATCTCTGCCATTGCCCCTTTCGACCAGCAGAGGGGCTGCGCCTGGATTATCGCTGCTTTACAGCAGCAGTGCAGGTAACGGGCCTTTCGGTATCGGCTGGCAATGTGGCGTCATGACTATCAGCCGACGTACCCAACATGGCATTCCACAATACGGTAATGACGACACGTTCTTATCTCCACAAGGCGAAGTCATGAATATTGCCCTGAATAACCAAGGGCAACCAGATATCCGTCAAGACGTTAAGACGCTGCAAAGCGTGACTTTGCCAATCTCCTATACCGTGACCCGCTATCAAGCCCGCCAGATCGTGGATTTCAGTAAAATCGAATACTGGCAACCTGCCTCCGGTCAAGAAGGTCGCGTTTTCTGGTTGATATCGTCACCGGACGGCCAACTGCACATCTTAGGGAAAACCGCACAGGCCTGTCTGGCAAATCCGCAAAATGATCAACAAATCGCCCAGTGGTTGCTGGAAGAAACCGTGACACCAACCGGTGAACATGTCAGCTATCAATACCGAGCCGAAGATGAAACCCACTGTGACGACAATGAAAAAACCGCTCACCCCAATGCTACCGCACAGCGCTATCTGGTACAGGTGAACTACGGTAACATCAAACCACAAGCCAGCCTGTTCGTACTGGATAACACACCTCCGACACCGGAAGAGTGGCTGTGTCATCTGGTCTTTGACCACGGTGAGCGCGATACTTCACTTCATACCGTGCCGAAATGGGATGCAGGTACAGCACAATGGCCTGTACGCCAGGATATCTTCTCTCGCTATGAATACGGTTTTGAAGTGCGTACTCGCCGCTTATGTCAACAAGTACTGATGTTTCACCGTACCGCGCTCATGGCCGGAGAAGCCGGTACCAATGACACGCCGGAACTGGTTGGACGCTTAATACTGGATTACGATAGAAATGCCAGCGTCACCACATTGATTGCCGCCCGCCAATTGAGTCACGAACCGGACGGCAGCCCAATCACTCTGCCACCATTAGAGTTGGCCTGGCAGCGGTTCGACCTAGAAAAAATGCCAACATGGCAACGTTTTGATGCACTAGATAATTTTAACTCGCAGCAACGTTACCAATTGGTTGATCTACGGGGAGAAGGTTTGCCGGGTATGTTGTACCAAGAGCGCGGCGCTTGGTGGTATAAAGCGCCGCAACGTCAGGAAGGCGGAAACAGTAATGCCGTCACTTACGACAAAATCGCCCCACTGCCTACCCTACCCAGTTTGCAGGATAATGCCTCATTGATGGATATCAACGGAGACGGCCAACTGGATTGGGTAATCACTGCCTCCGGTATTCGCGGATACCATAGCCAGCAACCCGATGGAAAATGGACGCACTTTACGCCAATCAATGCCTTGCCAGTGGAATATTTTCACCCAAGCATCCAGTTCGCTGACCTTACCGGGGCAGGCTTATCCGATTTAGTGTTGATCGGGCCGAAAAGCGTGCGTCTGTACGCCAACCAGCGAAACGGCTGGCGTAAAGGACAAGATGTTCCCCAATCCACAGGTATCACTCTGCCCGTCACGGGAACCGACGCCCGCAAACTGGTGGCTTTCAGCGATATGCTCGGTTCCGGTCAACAGCATCTAGTGGAAATCAGGGCTAATCGCGTCACTTGTTGGCCTAATCTGGGACATGGCCGTTTCGGTCAACCACTGACCCTGCCAGGATTTAACCAGCCCGCAACTAGCTTCAATCCCGAACGGCTATTTTTGGCGGATATCGACGGCTCCGGCACCACTGACATTATCTATGCGCAATCCGGCTCTTTGCTCATTTATCTCAACCAAAGTGGTAATCAGTTTGATGCCCCGCTGACATTAGCTTTGCCCGAAGGCGTGCAATTTGACAATACCAGTCAACTCCAAGTCGCCGATGTTCAAGGATTAGGGATAGCCAGTCTGATCCTGACGGTGCCACATATGGCGCCACATCACTGGCGTTGTGATTTATCGCTAACCAAACCTTGGTTACTAAATGTGATGAATAATAACCGGGGTGCACATCACACTCTACATTATCGTAGCTCCGCGCAATTCTGGTTGGATGAGAAATTACAACTCACCAAAGCAGGCAAATCCCCGGCTTGTTACCTGCCGTTTCCAATGCATTTGCTGTGGCATACCGAAATTCAGGATGAAATCAGTGGTAACCGGCTCACGAGTGAAGTCAGCTACAGCCACGGTGTCTGGGATGGTAAAGAGCGGGAATTCAGAGGATTTGGTTGCGTCAAACAGACAGATACCACAACATTTTCTCACGGCACCGCCCCCGAACAGGCGGCACCGTCATTGAGTATTAGCTGGTTTGCCACCGGGATAGATGAAGTAGACAGCCAATTAGCCACGGAATATTGGCAGGCAGATACTCAGGCTTATAGCGGATTTGAAACCCGTTATACCGTTTGGGATAACACCAACCAGACAGATCAAGCATTCACTCCTAATGAGACACAACGTAGCTGGCTAACACGGGCACTTAAAGGCCAACTGCTACGCACCGAGCTCTACGGCCTGGACGGAACAGATAATCAAACAGTGCCTTATACCGTCAGTGAATCACGCTATCAGGTACGCTCTATTGCCGTAGATAAAGAAACCGAATTATCTGCCTGGGCTACCGCCATTGAAAATCGCAGCTACCACTATGAACGTATCATCAGTGATCCACAGCTCAGCCAAAGTATCTGGCTGCAACACGATATCTTTGGTCAATCACTGCAAAGTGTCGATATTGCCTGGCCTCGCCGCGAAAAACCGGCAGAAAGCCCCTACCCGCCAACCCTGCCGGAAACACTATTCGACAGCAGCTATGATGACCAGCAGCAACAATTACGTCTGGTGAGGCAAAAAAATAGCTGGCATCACCTGACTGACGGAGAAAACTGGCGATTAGGTTTACCAAATGCACAACGCCGTGATGTTTATACTTATGACCGAACCAAAATTCCGGCCGAAGGGATTTCTCTTGAAGTCTTGCTGAAAGCCGATGGCCTGCTAGCAGATGAAAAAGCAGCCGTTTATCTGGGGCAACAACAGACGTTTTATACCACCGGTCAATCGGAAGTCGCACTAGAAAAGCCCACGTTACAGGCTTTGGTCGCATTTCAAGAAACCGCCATGATGGACGATACCTCATTACAGGCGTATGAAGGGGTGATTGAAGAACAAGAGTTGAATACCACACTGATACAGGCCGGTTACCAGCAAGTCGCGCGGTTGTTTAATACCGGATCAGAAAGCCCGGTATGGGTGGCACGGCAAGGCTATACCGATTACGGTGACGCCACGCAGTTCTGGCGGCCTCAAACTCAGCGTAACTCGTTGCTGACAGGAAAAACCTCACTGACCTGGGATACCCATCATTGTGTAATAATACAGACTCAGGATGCCGCTGGATTAACGACGCAAGCCCGTTACGATTATCGTTTCCTTACGCCGGTACAACTGACAGATATTAATGATAATCAACATATTGTGACACTGGACGCGCTAGGTCGCGTGACCACCAGCCGCTTCTGGGGCACAGAGGCAGAGCAGGCCACAGGCTATTCCAACCAGCCCTTTACACCACCGGACTCCGTAGATAAAGCGCTAGCGTTAACAGGAGTACTCCCTGTTGCCCAATGTTTAGTCTATGCCGTTGATAGCTGGATGCCGCCGTTATCTTTGTCCCAGCTTTCTCCGTCACCAGAAGAAGCAGAAGCGCTATGGGCGCAACTGCGTGCCGCTCATATGGTTACCGAAGATGGAAAAGTGTGTGCGCTAGGCGGGAAACGGGGAATAGGCCATCAGAACCTAACGATTCAACTCATCTCGCTATTGGCAAGTATTCCCCGTTTACCGCCACATGTACTGGGGATCACCACTGACCGCTACGATAACGATCCGCAACAACAGCACCAACAGACCGTGAGTTTTAGTGACGGTTTTGGCCGGTTACTCCAGAGTTCAGTCCGTCATGAGCCCGGTGATGCCTGGCAACGTAAAGAGGACGGTGGGCTGGTTGTGGATGCAAATGGCTCTCTGGTCAGTGCCGCTACAGACACCCGATGGGCTGTTTCCGGTCGCACAGAATATGACGACAAAGGCCAACCTGTGCGCACTTATCAACCCTATTTTCTGAATGACTGGCGCTATGTTAGTGATGACAGCGCACGAGATGACCTGTTTGCCGATACCCACCTTTATGATCCACTGGGACGGGAATATAAAGTCATCACCGCTAAGAAATATTTGCGAGAAAAACAGTACACTCCGTGGTTTATCGTCAGTGAGGATGAAAACGATACAGCATCAAGAAACCCATAGTTTTACCTATTTTTATCTGTTGCCCCGCGGCATATTGCGGGGCAATATCTATCAACTTTGAAGATTTGGCATTTCCGATAAGTTCCACCGTTTTGATAATGCAAATCACCTTTAAAGGAAACCCACATATATACCCGTCATCTTTCAAGTTGCCTCTTTGTTGGCTGCACTCACTCACCCCGGTCACATAGTTATCTATGCTCCCGGGGATTCGTTCCCTTGCCGTCGCGATGCATCTTGAAATCCATAGGGTATATACTTGCAGAATTAAAAATGAAATATCAACGTCAATGTTCTTTCTTAATAAAAGCCGGAACAGGATCAGGTGTCGGGACAGAACTATCACAATTATAATGCTCTCCTGTCAGCCCTATTTTTTTGCAAGCTGTAGACAAAAGATCATTAGGTGTTGCCCACTCATCTTTCCAGTGACTACCGTCATAACGTTCATTCTTAAATAGATCCCACATTATCAGACCCGTTTTACCATATTTGATCGTACCATCTAATATGCTGTTGAGAGCACTCTTCGTCAGCGGTAAATTACCGGTTGCGGGTCTACCAACTTCAAATCCAACCGTAATCGGCGGCAAAACCAATAATTTTTGCGGTTGAACTGATGCCTGTGCGTAATTACGTGCTCCTTTCAGTTTGACATGGAAAGTCACAACTTCATTGCCCGATTTAAGCCAATTAATATATTGACCATAATAATACTTAACTTGTCCAGGAAGGTCACAAGGAATATATGTTTCACCTCCCCCAATAAATCCACAATCTTTTTCACTTAAATCATAGGTCATCACACCAATATAACTGAGTCGGTTGATCAGACTGGGATAACTCAGCGCGGTATTATAAATTAAACCATAGAGCCGTCATTCCGCACCGTATTTCTGATTTAAAAATAGTGTGATCTTACACAGGTTTTTTGTATTGATGACATCGGTGGGGTTGACGGTAATCGCCAATTTTGATCTATTACT